>DATLFV010000090.1:0-12497 GCA_035540875.1 Sphingomicrobium sp.
CCGAGGCGCAGCGCACGTCCGCGGCGATGGAATTGTGGTGCGAGCGGCGCAAGGTCCGCCGCTGGGAGCCGCTGTGGCCGGCCGGCGCCTCGCGCGGCCTGGGCGCGCAGCTGCCTACCTGAACGCCCGCGCCGGCCGCGCCCGGTAACCTTCCTCAAGGCTTCCTTACGCCTCCATAAACCTCGTCTTTACGCCGCCCGGTTAGGACGGGCGCGATAGGTTGGCCCTCGTCCCGTCGGACCTCAGGGCAGGAAAGGAAAAGTGCGAATGGCGATCGAGCGGCTGGTGTCCCGTCCCGCGGTCGGCCTTGCCGAGGCGCATGTCGCCCGCGTCGCGGCGAGCGGCCTGGCGCGCCATGCCCATCTCGCCGCGCTGGTCGAGAGTTCCGGCCCCCATGCCGGCCGCGACCTCGCCGATGCCGTGCACCTGCTGTGCAGCCTCCACGGCCGTTATCCCGGGCTGATCGACATCGCCGGCGACCACGCGCCTTCGCTTGGCCTCGCCGCCGCCGACTGGCTCGCCCGCGCCGCCGAAGGCTTTGCCCGCGAGCGCCGGCTGCTGGTGCGGCTGACCGCTTGCGTGGGCCCGTTGCCAAGCACTCCGGGCGCTGCCGAGACCGAGGCCGGGCTGCTCGCCCAGCGCCACGCGCTGGAGACGCTCGCCCGCTCGGAGCGGCGCGGCTGCGCCCTTGGCGCCGCCACCGCCTTGGTCGGCGACTGGTGGCCGGTGCGCTCGGTGCTCGAGCGGGTCGCCGAGCGCGCCGGGATCGATTGCCCGCCGCCGCTGCTGCCCGACGAAGGCTCCGCCCTCGCCGCCCTGGCCGGCGGCGACGCCGGCATGTCGGTCGAGCGCGCCTTTGCCTTCGGGGCCGAGCAATTGCTGCTCCAGCACCGCGCCCTGTTCGACCTGCTCGAAGCCCGCTGCGAGGCCCGCGGCGACTTCTAGGGGGCACGAAAAAGGGCCCCTGCAGCGCAGAGGCCCCCGCCCGTTCGCCGTTCCGCCTAAAGCGATCAATCGTCGCGGTAGGCGAGCTCGTAATTGCCCCAGCGCCGGCCCTTGATGAACAAGGGCACGAACACGTTCTTGACCGGGATGAACTTGTCGCCAAGCTCCATCCGGTAGGTCGCCAGGGTCGCCGGCCGGTCGCTGGCGAGGGCGGCGCGGGTGGTGTCGTCGATCAGGATCCGCTTGTTGCGGCAATGCTCGTCGTTCCACACCGGGTCGCTGCCCTGCGGCAGGCTGCGCTCGGAAAGGTGGGTCGGCAGATAGCCGTTCATGTCGCCGATCGCCGAACCGATGATCCGGCTGTCCGAGGCCTTGATCCGGTCGAGGATGGGGCGAACATGGCGGTCGGCGGCGTCGTTGAAGCGGACGTCGTACTGGACCGGGTTGCTGCCCTCGACGAGCTTGTAGTCGCGGTCGAACACGTCCTCGATCGTCACTTCGCCGCTGGCGATCGCCTGCTCGACGACTGCCTGGATCGCTCGTGACGCGTCCTGCGCCTTGAGGATGAAGGGCGTGTCGTCGATCTCGGCGCCGGAATTGGCGAGCGTGTCGAGCATGGTGTTGGAAAGATGCTCGAGGTGGCTCAGCCGCTTCTGGGCATGGAGCAACTCGCTGCCATTGTCGCGGGCATCGCCCGCGAAGTCGGTCAGGCCCGCTTTCACCCGGTCGACGCTGGCCTGGATGAGGCTGGTCGAATGGGCGATCCCCTCTGTCTGCCGGTCGACCATGCCGACGATCTCGCTGACTTCGCGGACCGTGTCGCTGATCTGGCCGATGCCGAGCTGTGCGGCGCGGCTGCGCTCGACGCCGGTCTTGATTTCGGAAGTGACGGCGCCCGCCTCCCGGGTCAGCTCGCCGATGGTGAGCGCGATCTGGCTGGTGGCCGAACGCGTGTCGTGCGCGAGCTTCTTCACCTCGGCGGCGACCACCGCGAAGCTGCGGCCCGCATCGCCGGCCCGGGCCGCTTCGATGGTGGCGTTGAGTGCCAGCATGTTGGTCTTGCGGGCGATCGTCTCGATGGTCGAGGAAACCGACTGGACCTGGTTCATCGCCGCGGCGAAGCCCGCCATGCGCTCGCCGAGCTGGACGACCAACTCGGTCAGACCCTTGAAGCCGGTGATCGTGCCTTCGATGGCTTCCCTGCCGGCCTCGAGCTTGGCCTTGGCCTGTTCGGAGAGCAGCCGCGCCTCGTCGGTGGAATCCGAAACCCGCCCCTGGTCGGCGAGCAGGCGATTGGTGACGTCCTCGAGCGTGTCGAGCACCTTGAGATGGTCGCTGATGCGGTCGCTGACGCCCCGCACGTAGCCCGCGACGTCGCTGCATTCCATCGACAGCGAGCCGCAATCGCGCGCCACCGCGCGGATGGCGTTTTCGGTGACTTCCTCAATTCCGTGCGTCGCCATGTGACCGCTCGCCCCCCCCTCCAAACTCCTCGCGAGCAGTAGAGCGAAGGTGCTACTCTTTCGTTAACCAAGCGGTCACGGGCTGCTCCTGGTCAGTAGAGCAGATGGACCTTGCGTTCATCCTCCCACGCCTGCTCGTCGGGGACGGTGAGCGCTTCCAGGTCGCCCGGCTCGGCGCCGACGTCGTCGACCCATTCGCGCAACAAAGGCGAGCCGTTGATGACGTCGATGGCCAGTTTGTCGAACTCATATTCATAGGGGAAGTCGCGCCACAGCGCGTTGTCGGGCTGGAGCCGGCGGATGGCCTTGAAGGCGAGCGCCTGCAGGCGCCAGGGGCGGAATGCCTCATGGTCGTAGAACGGCCCTTCGGCGTGAATGTGGACGCCATGGCACAGGCGGCCGACATGCTTGTGGAAGGTGGGCTCGAACGACACTTCGCGCAATTTGCAGCCCTGAAGCCATTGCGGCGCCAGCCGCTGCATCTCGGCAAGGACCGCCCGCGCGTCGAGGTCGGGAGCACCGAACAGCTCGAGCGGGCGGGTCGTCCCCCTGCCCTCGCTCAGCGTCGCCCCTTCGAGCATCACCGTCCCCGCGTAGGCGCGCGCCATGTTGAGGTTGGCGGCGTTGGGGCTGGGGTTGATCCAGACCCGCTCCGAAGGCCAGCCGAAGCCCGGCGCCGCGGCGGGGTCCCACCCCTCCATCTCGATGACGCGATAATCGACATCAAGGTGGAAATGCTCGACGAACCAGCGGCCGAGCTCGCCCAGCGTCAGGCCGTGGCGCATCGGGATCGGCCCGGCGCCGACGAAGCTTTCCCAGCCGGGCCGCAGCGTCAGCCCTTCAATTGGTCGGCCGGCGGGATTCGGCCGGTCGAGCACCCATACGCTCTTGCCGTGCTCTGCCGCCGCCTCGAGCACGTAGAGCAGGGTCGTGATGAAGGTGTAGATCCGGCAGCCGAGGTCCTGGAGGTCGATCAGGATCGTGTCGAACGTACCCATCGACTGACCGGTCGGCCGCCGCACCTGCCCGTACAGGCTGAACACCGGGATGTTGTGGACCGGATCGGTGAAGTCCTCGGTCTCCACCATATTGTCCTGCTTGTCGCCGCGGAGCCCGTGCTGCGGCCCGAATGCGGCCGTGAGGTTCAGGCCCGCGGCGGCAAGCGCATCAAGGCTGTGGGTCAGGTCCCGAGTCACCGAAGCAGGGTGCGCGAGCAGCGCGACTCGCTTGTGCTCGAGAGGGCGGCGGAGCTCGGCATCGGCGAGCAGGCGGTCGATTCCGAACAGGGTCATGGCGGCTGATTAGGCCAGCCGCGCGACGAAGCAATCAGGATGGTGGAAATCGGGCCGGTCCGAGGGATGGGCAAGCGCCCAGTAGGATTTGGTGCCGTCCTGTTCCTCCAGCACCGCTGAAAGGCCCAGCTGCCACTTGGCCGCTGCATCCACGCCGATGGTCGCGCCGAACGCCCACCATGTGAGATTGTCCTCCATGCGGACGTACGGGGGCACGGTGACTTCCGCCGGCGCCATGTCCGTTCGGCAAGCGGCAAAGTCGTAGGCGGCCCATTGCCCTGATGGCGCGAAGTTCCACTCGCGATAGCTGTCCCCGCCCTCGACGCGTAGGAAGGCCTCGAAGCAGGTGGTCTTCCATAACTCGTCGGCGCGACGCTGCTCAGAGGCTTCAGGAATGACAAAGCGCGAGGCTGGCGCACTCACCCCGAACCAGATGTTGGTGGTTGCCGTTGCTCCGAACGAAGCGGCATGATCGACGCTCGCCCAGACCTTGAACTGCGGGTCGGCCGGCAGGCAGGACGGATGAGGCACCAGGATCAACTGCATCGCCCCTTCACTTAGCAGCGGCGAAATGGATGCTGAAACAGGTAACGCATGGCGCTAAGCGGCAGCCATGACCTCCTATCGCTCCACCCTGCTGCGGCTGCTCGATGAGCGCGGCTACATCCACCAGGCTACCGATGCCGCGGCGCTGGACGCGCTCGCGGAGCGGGAGGTGGTGACCGGCTATATCGGCTTCGACGCAACGGCCCCGAGCCTCCACGTCGGCAGCCTGGTGCAGATCATGCTGCTGCGCCGGCTGCAGCAGGCGGGACACAGGCCCATCGTGCTGATGGGCGGCGGCACCAGCAAGGTCGGCGACCCCAGCTTCAAGTCGGAGGAGCGCCGGCTGCTCGACAACGCGACGATCGCCGCCAACATCGCCTCGATCCGCCGTGTGTTCGGCCGTTTCCTGACCTTCGGCGACGGTCCGACCGATGCGATCATGCTCGACAATGCCGAGTGGCTGGACGCGCTAGAATATGTGCCGTTCCTGCGCGAGGTCGGGCGGCATTTCTCGGTCAACCGAATGCTGACCTTCGACAGCGTCCAGCAGCGGCTCGAGCGCGAGCAGTCGCTGAGCTTCCTCGAATTCAACTACATGATTATGCAGGCCTACGACTTCCTGGAATTGTCCCGCCGCGCCGGCTGCCGGCTGCAGATGGGCGGGTCCGACCAGTGGGGCAACATCGTCAATGGCGTCGAGCTGTGCCGCCGAGCCGCCTCGACGGAGGTGTTCGGCCTGACGACGCCGCTCGTCACCACTGCCGATGGCGCCAAGATGGGCAAGACCGAGCGCGGCGCGGTGTGGCTCAACGAAGATATGCTGAGCGCCTATGACTACTGGCAGTTCTGGCGGAACACGGCCGACGCCGACGTCGGGCGCTTCCTGCGGCGCTTCACGGACGTGCCGCTGGAGGAGATCGCCCGCCTCGAGGCGCTGCAGGGCGCCGAGATCAACGACGCCAAGATCATGCTGGCGAACGAGGCCACGGCGATGCTGCATGGGCGCGACGCCGCTGCCGCGGCGGCCGATACCGCGCGCAGCACTTTCGAGCAGGGCGGGTCCGGCGACAACCTGCCGACGCTTTCGGTCGGCGTCGGCGTCAACATCGCACACGCGCTGACCGCGCTCGGCTTCACGCCGTCCAACAAGGAGGCCAAGCGCAAGATCGGCGAAGGTGCAGTGCGGCTCAACGATGCATTGGTCTGCGACCCGGGGTTGATCGTCGAAGTGGCCGATCAGCCGGTAAAGCTCAGCCTTGGCCGCAAGAAGCACGGGCTGCTGATTCGCTGACTTCAGCTGCGGCGGACCAGCACCACACCGATCAGAACCAGCAGAGCGCCGGCAACCCGCCCGATGTTGATCGGCTCCCGCGGCAGTCCCAGCGCGCCGAAATGGTCGAGGAGCAGCGCCATGGCGACCTGGCCGGCGATGCCGATCGTGATCAGCGCGGCCAGGCCGATGCGAGGAGCGGCAAACGCCGCAACGGCGACGAACACGGCGCCGTACAGCCCTCCAAGCCAGGCATACCAGGGCAGTGCCGCGAAGCTCGCCGTCGGCGGGCGGCTGCTGCTGGAGAGCCACGCGAGCAGCAATGCAAAGGTGCCAACGGCGAACGAGATCAAAGCCGCGAGCACCGGCGACCCGCCTGCCTTCGCCAGCATCGCATTGGTCGGTGCCTGAAGCGCGACCATGCAACCGGCCAGGAACACCAGCAGGATTGGCACAAGCGTTGCCATACTCAGTTTGACCTTCCCTAGCCGGAGCGGATCAGCCCCACCGCCTGGTCGCGTTCGAACAGATAGAGGCAGATGCGCGCTGCCTTGCCGCGATCGCCGGCCAGGCCGCCGTCGCGCTCGAGCAGCAGCTGCGCGTCGCGCGTGGCGATCGGCGCCAGCTCGGCGACCTGCTCGGCCGTCGCGACGCGGAACGCGACCTCCCCCGACTGACGGGTGCCGAGGATCTCGCCCGGACCCCGCAGCCGCAAATCCTCCTCGGCGATCCTGAAGCCATCGTTGGTCTCGCGCATCAGCGCGAGCCTGGCGCGGCCGGTCTCGCTTAGCGTCGCGCCGCGGACCAGCAGGCACGACGAGCGCCGTTCGCCGCGGCCCACGCGCCCGCGAAGCTGGTGAAGCTGGGCGAGCCCGAAGCGCTCGGCCCCCTCGACGATCATCAGTGTCGCGTTGGGAACGTCTACCCCGACCTCGATCACGGTGGTGGCGACCAGCACCGCCAAGTCCCCGGCCGCAAAGGCGGACATCACCGCATCCTTGTCGGGCCCCTTCATCCGCCCATGGACCAGGCCCACCTTGTCGTCACCGAGGCGCGTTCGCAGCACCTTCGCGCGCTCTTCGGCGGCGGCGGCGTCGCTCTTCTCGCTTTCCTGGACCAGAGGACATACCCAATAGGCCTGTCCGCCCCCGCCGACGTGCCGAGCAAGGCCGTCGACCACTTCCGGCAAGCGTTCCTCGCTGATCACCCGAGTCTCGATGGGCGAACGTCCAGGCGGCATTTCGTCGATGCGGCTGACGTCCATTTCACCATATTGGGTGAGGGTCAGCGTGCGCGGGATCGGCGTCGCGGTCATCACCAGGAGATGCGGCGGACGTTCGGCCTTGGCCGAAAGAAGCAGTCGCTGCGACACTCCGAAGCGGTGCTGCTCGTCGATCACGGCAAGGCCGAGGTTCCGATAGCCGACCTTCTCCTGGAAGATGGCATGGGTGCCGACGAGAATGTCGATGCTGCCGTCGGCGAGCCCCATCAGCACGCTGTCGCGGGCTCGGCCCTTCTCGCGGCCGGTCAGGATGGCGACGCGGACGCCGAGGCTGTCGACCTGCTTGAGCAGGGTGGCATGATGCTGCCGTGCGAGGATCTCGGTAGGTGCGAGCAGCGCCGCCTGGGCACCCGCCTCGACGGCGCCGAGCATCGCCAGCAGTGCCACCAAGGTCTTGCCGGAGCCGACGTCCCCCTGCAGCAGCCGCAGCATCGGGACCGGCTGCGCCATGTCGCCGCGAATTTCCTCGCTGACGCGGCGCTGGGCCGCGGTCAGGCTGTAGGGCAGCCGCAGGCGATCGGTCAGGCGCCCATCGCCGGCCAGCGCCACCCCGCGCCGACGCCGCGATGCCTGGCGCAGCAGCAGCAGGGCGAGCTGGTTGGCGAAGATCTCGTCATAGGCCAGGCGACGGCGCGCCTGCTCGGCCGCCGGTTCGCGGTGGGCTTCGGCAAGCGCCGCACGCCAGGCGCGCCAGCCCTCTCGCTCAAGCAGGCCCCGCTCGATCCACTCCGGCAGCTCGGGCGCTCGCTCCAGCGCATTCCCGGCGAACTCACCCATGCGCCGGTTCGACAGGCCCTCGGTGAGCGGATAGACCGGCTCGCGCAACGCAGGCTCGGGCCCCTTGCCCGGCTCGGCCACATCCGGGTGCACGATCTGCCACTCGTCGCCGTAAGCGTCGAGCTTGCCCGAAACTACGCGCGGCTGGCCCATCGGCAGCGTTTTCCTGGCCCAGGCCGGATTGTGGAAATAGATCAGGCTGATGGTGTTGCCGTCGCGGTCGGCGGCAAGCACCCTGAAGGGCCCCCGCCCCGACCCGCTTTGGCGTGTGTCGAAGGGCGTCAGCTCGAGGATGACCGTTCGCCCGAGCAATGCAGCGGTCGCAGCAGGCGCGCGGATGCGCTCGATCGCGCCGGTCGGCAGATGGTAGAGCAAATCCACGAGGCGGCTGATGTGCAGCCGCTTCAGCAGCCTCGCGAGCTGCGGTCCGACACCTTTCAGCGCCTCCACTTCCGTGAACAGAGGATTGAGAACCTCGGGACGCATCCGGGCCTGCTTAGCGTGCCTGCTCGAGACCTCGCAATGCGGGGGCTTTGCCCTTATCTGGCGGCCTCATGCCATCGGATCCAGAACTCAGGCGCCTGCACTGGCGCGCGCACCATCGCGGCACGCGCGAGGCCGACATGCTGATCGGCGGCTTCTTCGACGCTCACCACCAGCAGTGGGATGAAGGCGACCGGGCCCTGTTCGCCAGCCTGCTCGAGGAGCAGGATGTCGACATCATGGCCTGGGCGATCGGAACCAGCGAGGTGCCCGAGCGCTTCCAAGGCCGCATGACCGACGCGCTCAAGAGGCTCGACTACATCCGGGTTGCACGATGAGCGAGCCGCTCCAGCGCGTGCTGCGCGCTTCCGAGCCGCTGACCCTGGCCGGCGTGCCGACAGGATTCTTGCCCTGGCTGGCGGGCGATCTCGCGCGCGCCGCGGCCGCGCAGGGCAAAAGCGGGCGCGCCGTGCTGATCGCGGCCGACGAAACGGCGATGCGGGCTATCGCGGAGACGGTGCCGGCCTTTGCCCCGGACGTGGAGGTGCTGACCTTCCCGGCGTGGGACTGCCTTCCCTACGATCGCGCCTCGCCGGCGCTGCGGGTGATGGCCGAGCGGCTAGCGACGCTCAGTGCGCTCCAAGCCAGGCGCGACGGCCCCCAGCTGTTGATCGCCACCGCCAACGGCGCCACCCAGCGGGTGCTGACGCCGTTCCGCATCCGCCAGCTGACCCGGCGCCTCGCCGAGGGCGAGCGCGTCGAGCGGGAAGCGTTGATCGAGCAGCTCAACGCGCTCGGCTATCAGCGCACCGACACCGTCGCCGAGGCCGGCGAATATGCGGTCCGCGGCTCGCTGATCGACCTATTCCCGGCCGGCGAGCGCCAGGCGCTGCGACTCGATTTCTTCGGCGATGAGATTGAGAGTGTGCGCGGCTTCGACCCCGCTGACCAAAGATCGACCGACCGGGTCAAGGGCTTCACATTAATGCCCGCGTCCGAAGCTTTGCTGGACGAGTCCAGCATCAAGCGGTTCCGCTCGCGCTACCGCGAGACGTTCGGCGGCGGGGCAACCCAGGACCCGCTGTACCAGGCGCTCTCGGACGGCCGCCGCATGAGCGGCATGGAGCATTGGCTGCCGCTGCTCGAGGACAAGCTGTGCGACCTGTTCGATCACTTGGGCGAGCACGACATGTTCGTGCGCGAGTCCGGCGTCGACAAGGCCCTCGAGTCACGGCGGGAGGCGATCGCCGACTATTATGGCAATCGCGAGCGAGCCATGGCTGCCGAGCCGGGCAGTTACCGCCCGCTCCCGCCCTCGGCGCTGTACCTGGCGAAGGACGAATGGGCGGCGCGACTCCAGTCCGCCCCGATCCACCTCGCATCGCCATTTCCCGAGCCGGGTTCCAGCCGCATCATCGGCTTCGACGTCGAACCCGCGCGCGACTTCGCTCCCGAACGCACCCAGCAGGCCAACGTCTACGAAGCGGTTGCCGCGCACGTGAAGGCGCTGAAGAAAGGCGGTCGCAAGGTCGTCCTGGCGAGCTACAGCCGCGGCGCGCGCGAGCGGCTCCACGGGCTGCTCGATGATCATGGCCTGAAGTCGCTGAAGCTCGCCGACAACTGGCAGGAGGCGCTCGGCAGCCGTGGCGAGGCGGCGCTGCTGGTGCTTCCGCTCGACCACGGCTTCACCGCGCCCGATGTTGCCGTCTTGACTGAGCAGGACATGCTCGGCGACCGGCTGGTGCGCCGCCGCAAGAAGCGCAAGGGCGCCGCCGCCTTCCTGTCCGAGCTCGCCACCCTGACGCCGGGCGACCTCGTGGTCCACGCCGACCACGGCATCGGCCGTTACGAAGGGCTGACTTCGATCAGCGTCGGCAACAACCCTCACGACTGCGTCGCGCTGGAATATGGCGGCGGCAACAAGCTCTACGTGCCGGTGGAGAACATCGAGCTTTTGACCCGCTACGGCAGCGAGAGCGAGGGCGTGACCCTCGACCGCCTCGGCGGCGAGGCCTGGCAGCGCCGCAAGTCGAAGATGAAGGAGCGAATCCGCGAGATTGCGGGCGAGCTCATCAGGACGGCGGCGATCCGGGCGACACGCCCCGGGGTCGTCGCGCAGCCCGACAGCGCCTTTCCACAGTTCGTCGATCGCTTCCCATACGAAGAAACCGATGACCAGGACCGTGCCATCCAGGACGTGCTCGAGGACCTGGAGTCCGGCAAGCCGATGGACCGGCTGGTGTGCGGCGACGTCGGCTTCGGCAAGACCGAGGTCGCGCTGCGCGCCGCCTTCGTCATGGCCATGGCCGGTAAGCAGGTGGCGGTGATCGCGCCGACCACTTTGCTTGCGCGCCAGCACCACGCCAACTTCATCGAGCGGCTGCACGGCTTCCCTATCAACGTCGGCCGATTGTCGCGGCTGGTGCCCGCCGCAGAGGTCAAGAAGACCAAGGAGGGCCTCGCCGACGGCACCGTCGACATCGTCATCGGCACCCATGCACTGCTCGGCAAGACCCTGAAGTTCAAGCGGCTGGGCCTCGTTGTTGTCGACGAGGAGCAGCATTTCGGAGTCGCCCACAAAGAGCGGCTCAAGGCGCTCAAGAGCGATGTCCACGTGCTGACGCTGACCGCCACGCCGATCCCGCGCACGCTGCAGATGGCGATGTCCGGGCTTCGCGATCTCAGCGTCATTCAGACCCCGCCGGTCGACCGCCTGGCGATCCGCACCTACGTGACGCCGTGGGACGCCGTCGTGGTGCGAGAGGCCCTGCTCCGCGAGCATTTCCGCGGCGGGCAGAGCTTTTTCGTGGTGCCGAGGGTCGCCGACCTTCCCGACATGGAGGAGTGGCTGCGCGAGCAGGTGCCCGAGGTGAAGGCGATAACCGCGCACGGACAGATGAGTCCAACCGAGGTCGAGGAGCGGATGAGCGCCTTCTACGACCGCAAGTATGACGTGCTCTTGTCAACCACCATCGTCGAGAGCGGCCTCGACATCCCGAGCGCGAACACACTGGTCGTCCACCGCGCCGACCGCTTTGGCCTTGCCCAGCTCTACCAGCTGCGGGGACGTGTCGGGCGGTCGAAGACCCGCGCCTACGCCTATCTTACCACGCCCGCCGACCGTTCGATTACCGAGACAGCCGAGAAACGGCTGCACGTCCTGGCCAATCTCGACAGCCTCGGCGCCGGCTTCCAGCTCGCCAGCCACGACCTCGACATTCGCGGGGCCGGAAACCTGCTTGGCGACGAGCAGTCGGGGCACATCAAGGAGGTCGGATTCGAACTCTACCAGTCGATGCTGGAGGACGCGATTGCCGAGCAGAAGGCGGGCGGCGTTCCGAAGCGTGACGAGTTCACGCCGCAGATCAGCGTCGATGCTCCGATCCTCATCCCCGAGGCATATGTCCCGGATCTCGACCTGCGGATGGGCCTCTACCGCCGCCTCGGCGAACTCGAGGACCGCGGCGCGGTTGACGAATTCGCCGCCGAGTTGATCGACCGCTTCGGGCCCCTTCCCGACGAAACCGGCAATCTGCTCAAGATCGTGGAGACCAAGCTCAATTGCCGGGCCGCTGCCGTGGCCAAGCTCGACATCGGCGCCAAGGGGGCGGTGGTGAGTTTTGCCGAAAGCGGTTTTCCCGACCTCCAGGGCCTGCTTGCCTATGTCGAGCGCCTGAAAGGCGCGGCCAAGCTTCGGCCCGACAGCAAGATGGTCGTTTCGCGCGAGTGGCCGACGCCGGACGCGCGGCTCGATGGCGCGCTGCAGCTGTCGCGAGGCCTGGCCCGGGTCGTCGCAGCCGGCGAAAAGAAGGCGGCCTTGGAAGCGCGCGAGACCGAACCGGCCTAGGGGTCAGGCGGCTTCGGGCAGCGTTGCCGAGACGAACCGCGCCAGTTCGGCCGGGTTGAGCGCTCCAGCACCGAGGAATCCCTGGTAGAGGTCGCAGCCCCACTCGGCGAGCAGCGCCAGCTGATCGGTGCTCTCCACTCCTTCGACCACCACCTTGAGACCGAGTTCATGGGCAAGTTCGATCATCGCCCTGACGACGATCCGGTCGCGTTCCCCCCTGACCACGTCCGTGATCAAACCGCGGTCGATCTTGAGGAAGTCGAGCGGCAGGCTGGCGAGCCAGGAAAGGTTGGCGTAGCCGGAGCCGAAGTCGTCTATGGCAATGCGCACGCCAGCCTTCCGGAGGCGGCAGAGCAGGTCCGCCGCGGCCGCGTCGTCGCCAATCAGGCCGCCTTCGGTGATTTCGATAGTGACGCGCTGCGGCGCAATTCCGGCCGCCGCGATTTCGGCAAGCAGCCATTGGTCGTAATCGGCACGCCCAAGCTCCTGCGGCAGCAGGTTGATGGACACGGTGAGCCCGGCAAGAGGGCCGTGCCACGCGCCCGCGACGTGCAGGGCCTTGCGCTGGATCAGCCGCGACAGACGCTCCGCC
>DATLFV010000091.1:0-9285 GCA_035540875.1 Sphingomicrobium sp.
GTGATCGCCGACCATTTGCGCGCGTCGGGCTTCCTGGTCGCCGACGGGGTGCTGCCCGCGAACGAGGGCCGCGGCTATGTGCTGCGCCGCATCATGCGGCGGGCGATGCGCCACGCCCATTTGCTCGGCGCCAGGGAGCCGCTGATGCACCGGCTGGTGCCGGCCCTGGTCGCCGAAATGGGGGCTGCTTATCCTGAGCTGGTCCGTGCCCAGCCTCTGCTCGAGGCGACGCTGGCGCAGGAGGAAACCCGCTTCCGCCAGACCCTCGCCAATGGTCTCAGGCTCCTCGACGAGGAGACGGCCGAGCTCGCCGAGGGCGGCACCCTGCCGGGTGAGACGGCGTTCAAGCTCTACGACACTTACGGTTTCCCTTTTGATTTGACCGAAGATGCACTGCGCGCGCGCGGCCTCAAGGTCGATCGCGCCGGCTTCGACGATGCCATGGCGCGGCAGAAGGCCGCCGCCCGCGCCGCCTGGAAGGGCTCCGGCGAGCGCGCCTCGGACGAGCTCTGGTTCGACCTCGCCGAAGAGTTCGGGAGCACCGAGTTCACCGGCTATTCGGGGCACGATGGGGAGGGGGTCGTACTCGCCATCGTCAAGGACGGGCAGCGCGTCCAGTCCGCCGGAGAGGGCGAGACGGTGTCGGTGCTGGTCAATCAGACGCCATTCTACGCAGAGAGCGGCGGACAGATTGGGGACAGCGGCAAGCTGAGTTCGCTCAAGGGCTTCGAAGGCGAAGTTCAGGACACATCGAAGCCGCTGGGCAAGCTTCACGCGCTGCGGACGCTGGTCCGCAGCGGCGAGGTTCGGGTCGGGGACACGGTTCACCAGAGCGTCGATGCCGATCGCCGCGACCGGGTCCGCGCCAATCATAGCGCGACGCATCTGCTGCACGCGGCGCTTCGCCACCGGCTCGGCACCCACGTCACCCAGAAGGGCAGCCTGGTCGCGCCCGACCGGCTGCGCTTCGACTTCTCGCACCCGGCCGCGCTGACCGCCGAGGACATTGCCGCGGTCGAGGCCGAGGTGAACGCGCACATTCGTCACAACCAGCCGGTGACGACGCGGCTGATGACCCCCGACGAGGCGATCGCCGCCGGCGCCATGGCCCTGTTCGGGGAGAAATATGGCGATGAGGTGCGGGTGCTGAGCATGGGCCGCGATGCCGAGGCCGATTATTCGGTCGAGCTTTGCGGCGGCACCCATGTCACCGCGCTCGGCGACATCCAATTGTTCAAGATCGTCGCGGAAAGCGCCGTCTCCTCGGGCGTGCGGCGGATCGAGGCGCTCACCGGCGAGGCCGCGCGCCAGTGGCTGCTGCAGCGCGACCAGCGCCTGCGCGATGCCGCGGCGGCGCTCAAGGCGGCGCCGGACGAAGTGCCGGCGCGGGTCGCCGCCCTGATCGAGGAGAGGCGCCGGCTCGAGCGGGAGCTTGCCGACGCGCGCAAGGCGCTGGCCATGGGTGGCGGCGGCAAGGCCGAGGCCGCCGGTCCCGAGCAGGTCGGCGACCGCGCCTTCCTGGGGCAGGTGGTGGAAGGCCTCGATCCCAAGGGGTTGCGGGCCGAAGTCGACAGCATGAAGCAGCGCCTGGGTTCCGGGGTCGCGGCGCTGGTCGCGGTGAACGATGGCCGCGCCAGCGTTGCGGTCGGAGTCACCGACGACCTTGCCGGCGAAATCAGCGCCGTCGATCTCGTCAAGGCCGCGGTGGCGGCGCTTGGCGGGCAAGGCGGGGGCGGGCGCCCCGACATGGCGCAGGGCGGCGGTCCTGAGGGTCGCAAGGCGGCCGAGGCGGTCGCCGCAATCAGGGACGCGCTGCACAAGGTCGCCGCTTGATCGACACCGCGCCGCTCACCATCGCCGGGGCGTGCCACTGCGGCGCGGTGCGCTTCCGGGTCGTCCTGCCGCACGGCCTCGCCTCGGCGCGGCGCTGCACCTGCAGCATGTGCCGGATGCGCGGCGCCGTCGCGGTGACCGGAGCGCTAGACAGCTTCGAGCTTCTCACCGGCGCCGACCAGCTCGCCACCTACCGCTTCAACACCGGCGTGGCGGAGCATCACTTCTGCTCACGGTGCGGCATCTACACCCACCACCGGCGCCGCTCGAACCCGCATGAATACGGGATCAACGCCGCATGTCTGGAAGGCGTGTCGCCGTTCGACTTCAGCGAAGTCGTGGTCAACGACGGCGAGCGACACCCCAGCGACTACGAGGGGCAGACCCGCGTCGCCGGCACGCTGACCTTCAGCCCTGCCGAGTAGGAATGGCGTCCCTCAGCCGCCGGCCGAAAGCCGGCTCTTCCTCCAGCTCTGCTTCGGCCATGATCTCGGCGCGAAGCTGGGCGCGCTTCTCGTGGATGCTAGCGATCACCGGGCCCATGGCGACGCCAAGGTCGACCAGAGCTGCTTCCGACAGCTGCAGTGAGGCTTCGACCGTTTCCGGTACGGCGTCGGTCGCACCAGCCTTGTAGAGCGCCGCGGCGTGCGCGGTGTCGCGGGCGCGGGCGACGATCGGCAGGCCGGGGAAGGCGCGGCGCAGCTGCCGCGCGAGGCGATTGACCAGCACCGGATTGTCCATCGTCAGGATGAAGGCACTCGGCTTTCGCCCGACCAGGCGGGCGACGAACTCGGGATGAGCGGCATCGCCGAACAACACGTCATAGCCTTCCTGGCGGGCCGCCGCGACGCCGTCGGAATCGCTGTCGATCGCCAGATAGTCCTTGTTGTGGGCGATGAGCATGTCCGCGACCATCCGCCCGACGCGCCCGAAGCCGAGCACGATCACCTGGCCGAGCTCCGCCTTGTCGAGCGCGGTATCGATCTGGGCGGCGAGTTCCTGGCCCGCAACGCGCCGTCCGGCGAGCCGGCCGAGCTGTGCGAGCAGCGGCGTGATCATCAGCCCGATCGCCGTGACCACCTGCCAGAAGGCCGCGGTTTGCGGCTGGATCAGCTGCGCCGCCGTCGCTGCGGCAAGCACGATCAAGGTCGTCTCGGAGGGCGAGCCCATCAGCACCCCGGTCTCGGCAGCAACCGCGGGGCGAGCGCCTTCGAGACGCAGCAGCCCGGCGGTAACCACCGTCTTGACCAGCAGCACCCCGATCACGGCGAGCGAAATGCTCTGCCAGTTGGCCGCCACCAGGCGCAGGTCGACGCTCATCCCGACGGTGATCAGGAAAATGCCAAGCCCGAGGCCGCGGAACGGCGCGGTCATCACCTCCACCTCGGCGCGATATTCGGTCTCGGCAATGACGATCCCGGCGATCAGCGCGCCGAGAATGGGCGAGAAGCCGATTGCCGAGGTGACGAGGCTGGCGACGATCACGACCAGCAGCGAGGCGGACAGGAACAGCTCCGGGCTCTTGGTGCGCGCGGCCTGCGCGAAGAGGTGCGGCAGCAGCAACCGGCCGGCGAACAGCATGGCCACGGCGACGGTGCCGCCGACCAGCATCGTCGTCATCAGGCTCGACAGGCCGGAGCCTGAGGCGTGGGGCGCCATGGCGCCGAGCGCAAAGACGATCGGCACCAGCGCCACGTCTTCGAACAGGAGCATCGCCAGCGCCGACCGGCCGACCGGCCCGCGGGTGCCGACCAGCGGCAGCACTAACGCCGTAGACGACAAGGCAAGGGCGAGGCCGAGCCCGATTGCCCCGGCCAGGCTTTGCCCGATCAGGTGCAGCCCCAGTGCGATGATCGCGGCCGAGCCGATCAGCTCCGCGGCGCCGACCCCGAACACCAGACGGCGCATGCCCCAGAGGCGGCGGAACGAGAGCTCGAGCCCGATCGAGAACAGGAGCAGGATGACGCCGAGCTCGGCGAACGGCTCGATCGCTTCCGGGTTCGAGATGGTGACATAGTTGAGCCACGGGTATTCGTCGGACAACGCCCCAAGGCCCGACGGCCCGGCGACCAGGCCGATCAGCAGGAATCCGATGACGGGGCTGATGCGCACCCTTGCGAAGGCGGGGATCACGATCCCCGCCGCGCCCAGGATCACGAGCGCGTCACTGAACCCCGACGTGCTGAATTCGCCCTGCATACCGGCTTTAGAGCAGGGCGGCGGACCGGTGTCACGCTCGCGCGTTGTCTCGCCGGAAGGAGCCGTTGATGAGCACTGATCTCAAAGCGGGTGACCGCGTGGCATGGAATTCCCACGGCGGCAGGGCCCAAGGCAAGGTAGTCAAGAAGCTGACCGAACCGATGACCATCAAGGGCCACGAGGTCGCCGCGTCGCCGGACAATCCCGAATATCTGGTGGAGACCGATGAGGGGAAGCGCGCCGCGCACAAGCCCGGCGCGCTCACCAGAGCCTAAGCGGCGACTTCCGCCTCGCTCATCGCCGCCTCGAGATTGGTGCGGATGGCCTCGAAGAACTGCTCGGTGGTCATCCATGGCTGGTCGGGGCCGACCAGGATGGCGAGATCCTTGGTCATCTGGCCGCTTTCGACCGTCTCGATGCACACGCGCTCGAGCGTTTCGGCGAAGCGGACCACGTCCGGCGTGTCGTCGAACTTGCCGCGGTAGATGAGGCCGCGGGTCCAGGCGAAGATCGAGGCAATCGGGTTGGTCGAGGTCGCCTTGCCCTGCTGGTGCATGCGGTAGTGGCGGGTGACGGTGCCGTGCGCGGCCTCGGCTTCCACCGTCCTGCCGTCGGGGGTCATCAGCACCGAGGTCATCAGGCCGAGCGAGCCGAAGCCCTGGGCGACGAGGTCGGACTGGACGTCGCCGTCGTAGTTCTTGCAGGCCCAGACGAACTTGCCGCTCCACTTGAGCGCGCTGGCCACCATGTCGTCGATCAGGCGATGCTGATACTCGATCTTGGCTTCGGCGAACTTGTCCTTGAACTCGCTCTCGAAAATCTCCTCGAAGATGTCCTTGAAGCGGCCGTCATAGGCCTTGAGGATGGTGTTCTTGGTCGAGAGGTACACGGGCCAGCCGCGGTTGAGGCCATAGTTGAAGCTGGCGCGCGCAAAGGCGCGAATGGACTCGTCGAGATTGTACATGCCCATGGCGACGCCGGCAGCGGGGAAGTCGAACACTTCCTCCTCGATCACCTGGCCGTCCTCGCCCTGCCAGCGGATGCTGAGCTTGCCCTTGCCGGGCACCTTGAAGTCGGTGGCCTTGTACTGGTCGCCGAAGGCGTGGCGGCCAACCACGATCGGGTCGGTCCAGCCGGGGATCAGCCGCGGCACGTTGGCGATGACGATGGGCTCGCGGAAGACGACGCCGTTGAGGATGTTGCGGATGGTGCCGTTGGGCGACTTCCACATCTTCTTGAGCTTGAATTCCTCGACCCGCGCCTCGTCGGGGGTGATGGTCGCGCACTTTACGCCGACGCCATGCTGACGGATCGCCTCGGCGGCCTCGACCGTCACCCGGTCGTCGGTGGCGTCGCGGTTCTCGATCGACAAGTCGTAGTAGAGCAGATCCACGTCGAGGTAGGGCTGGATCAGACGTTCGCGGATCCATTGCCAGATGATGCGGGTCATCTCGTCGCCGTCGAGTTCGACGACGGGGTTCTTCACCTTGATCTTGGCCATGCGCTTTCCCGTGGTTTGGCGTGTTCGCCGCGCGCCTTAGGACGCGGGTCGGGGCAGGGCAACCGCGGCGTTGTGCGCACCGCGAGCGGTCACTAAGGGGAGGGGCATGCCTGCGCT
Source organism: Sphingomicrobium sp. (assembly GCA_035540875.1). Taxonomy (GTDB): domain Bacteria; phylum Pseudomonadota; class Alphaproteobacteria; order Sphingomonadales; family Sphingomonadaceae; genus Sphingomicrobium. The sequence goes on from DATLFV010000091.1 coordinate 5,651, forward strand.
CGAAAAGCCCGACGCCCCGATCACCACGACCGTCAAGTGGCGGTTCCCGTCGGTCCATCCGGAGGGACGCAAGTTCGCGGTCGGAAGCGCTGCCGTCACCTTTTTTGCCTTCCTGCTTGGGTGGGAGACCTTGGGCTGGCTGCTGGTCGGGCTCACCGTCTGGGTCGCGGCCTTTTTCCGCGACCCCATCCGGACCACGCCGAGCGCGCCCAACCTCATCGTCGCGCCCGCCGACGGGCTGGTGACGATGATCGTCAAGGTGCCGCCGCCGCCCGAACTGCGCGGGCCGGACCTGCTTGGCGATGCCGAATATACCCGAGTGTCGATCTTCATGAGCGTGTTCGACGTGCACATCAATCGCGCGCCGATCGCCGGGCGCATCCGCAAGATCGCCTACGTGCCGGGCAAGTTCATCAACGCCGACCTCGACAAGGCGAGCGAGGACAATGAGCGCCAGCATTTCCTGGTCGAGAGCGCCGACGGCTTGAAGGTGGGCTTCACCCAGATTGCGGGCCTGGTTGCCCGGCGCATCCTCTCGTTCGTGCGTGAAGGCGACGCGGTCGCGAGCGGCGAGCGGGTCGGGCTGATCCGCTTTGGAAGCCGGGTGGACGTGTTCCTTCCGCCCGAGACCGGCAGCCGGGTACTGCTGGGCCAGCGCGCGATCGCCGGCGAGACGGTACTGGGTGAAGTCGGCGCCGATCCGAGGTTCACGGGTTCGAGCCAGTGAGCGAGCCGCGGGCCGGAATGCCGTTCCGGGCGCTTCCCGCCAATGCCGTGACCGCGCTGGCCCTGTGCTTCGGGCTGACGGGAATCCGCTTCGCGATCAACCAGGAGTGGCCGCAGGCCCTCGCCTGCGTGGTGATCGCGGGGGTGCTCGACGGCATGGACGGGCGCATCGCCCGCCTGCTCAAGGCCAACAGCCGGTTCGGGGCCGAGCTCGACTCGCTTTCTGACGTCACCGCTTTCGGGGTCGCGCCGGCCTTCATTCTCTTCCTCTGGTCGCTCCGCGACGCGCCGCAGCCGTTCGGCTGGGTCGCGGCGCTGGCGCTTGCGGTCTGCTGCGCGCTGCGCCTTGCGCGGTTCAACTCGATGCTCGATGCCGACGAGCATCCGCGCAAGGCGGCGGGTTTCCTGACCGGAGTGCCCGCGCCCGCTGCGGCGGGGCTGTCGTTCCTGCCGCTCTATCTGTGGCTGATCAGCGGGCAGGAGCCGATCTTCCGGCAATGGTATGTCGTCGCCCCCTGGGCGATCCTCATCGCGCTGCTGATGATTTCGAGCGTCGCGACGTTCGGCTGGGCGTCGCTGCGGATCCGCAGATCGTGGCGGATATTCGCGCTTGCCGGGGTCGCCCTGCTCGGCGCGGCGCTGCTCACCGCCCCGTGGCTGACGCTCACCGCAATTTCCGCGCTCTACGTGGCGATGATCCCCGTCAGCGTGGCGGCGTACCGCAGGGTCAGGCGGCGGCGCGCCATTCAGGACGAGCGCGCAGGGGTCGCTGCAGGCGCGAACGCTGGCTGACCCGCACCGGGACGGGGGCCGAGCGCGGCTGGGACAGCAGCGAACGGCCGCGCAGGGCGGCGATGATCTTGGCCTGGCTCCCGCCCAGCGAAAGCAGGACGGAGAAGGTCGCGAGCCAGATGGCGGCGAGAGAGGCGAGAGTGGCCAGAGCTGCAAGCATCATGCGTTCGTCCCTTGTTCTGTTGCCGGAATCCCCGAGAGTCACATTCGTTCCGGATTGGCGGTGGATCTTGTTGAGACGACACAATGTTCATGCTATGTTCTCAACTGTCAAGCGCTTTTGCCCAACCCTTGAAAGCAGCGGCGCCTTCGGCTAGGGCGCCGCGCATTCCACAAGTGGAGCCATACATACCGGTGCCCGCAACTTGCGTTCGGGTCGCACGGCTCCACTGAGGCAGAACCGGAAGGAGAGAAGAAATGGCGACCACCGTCGTCACCATGCAGCAATTGCTCGAGGCCGGAGCGCATTTCGGCCACCAGACCCATCGCTGGAACCCGCGGATGAAGCCGTACATCTTCGGCGACCGCAACGGCGTCCACATCATCGATCTTTCGCAATCGGTCCCCTTGTTCGCGCGCGCCCTCGAGTTCGTGCAGCAGACGGTGGCGCGGGGCGGCAAGGTGCTGTTCGTCGGCACAAAGCGCCAGGCCCAGGACCCGATCGCAGAGGCGGCGCGCAGCTCCGGCCAGCATTTCGTCAACCATCGCTGGCTCGGCGGAATGCTGACCAACTGGAAGACCATTTCCAACTCGATCAAGCGCCTGAAGAGCCTCGAGGAGCAATTGTCGGGCGACACCGCAGGCCTGACCAAGAAGGAAGTGCTGCAGCTTACCCGCGAGCGCGACAAGCTCGAGAAGAGCCTCGGCGGCATCCGCGACATGGGCGGGCTTCCCGACGTCATGTTCGTGATCGACACCAACAAGGAAGAGCTGGCGATCAAGGAAGCCAATGTGCTGGGCATCCCAGTCGTCGCGGTCCTGGACTCGAACAGCGATCCCAACGGCATCGCCTTCCCGGTGCCCGGCAACGATGACGCCAGCCGCGCCATCCGCCTCTACTGCGACGCGGTCGCCGACGCCGCCAACAGCGGCAAGACCGGCAACGCGCAGGCGCGCGGGCAGGACATCGGCGCGATGGCCGAGCCGCCGGTCGAGGCCGCGCTGGCCGAATAACCACACCGTTTCAAAGGACCAGAAGAATGGCTGAGATCACTGCCGCTGCAGTCAAGGAACTGCGCGAGCGCACCGGCGCCGGCATGATGGACTGCAAGAAGGCGCTCGCCGAGAACAATGGCGAGATGGAAGCATCGGTCGACTGGCTGCGCGCCAAGGGCCTGGCTGCGGCCGCCAAAAAGGCCGGCCGAACCGCAGCGGAGGGCCTGGTCGGTGTCGCCGTTCAGGGCAACAAGGGCGCGGTCGTAGAGGTCAATTCAGAGACCGACTTCGTCGCCAAGAACGAGCAGTTCCAGCAGTTCGTGCGCACCGTCGCGCAGCTGGCGCTGAACAGCGGCAGCGACATCGAGGCGCTCGGCGCCGCGACCTATCCGGGCGGCGGCAGCGTCGCCGAGGCGCTGACCAACAATATCGCCACCATTGGCGAGAACCAGTCGCTGCGCCGCGCGGCATTGCTCGAGGTCTCCGAGGGCGCGGTCGTGTCCTACGTCCACAATGCGGTGGCGCCGGGCCTCGGCAAGATCGGCGTGCTCGTCGCGCTCGAGGGTGGGGCACCTGCGGAGACGCTGCAGACGCTGGGCAAGCAGATCGCGATGCACATCGCGGCCGCCAACCCGCTGGCGCTCGACGCGGAATCGCTTTCGGCCGATCTCATCGAGCGCGAGCGTGCGATCGCCATGGAAAAGGCGCGGGAGAGCGGCAAGCCGGCCAACATCGTCGAGAAGATGGTCGACGGCTCGATCGCCAAGTTCCGCAAGGACAACGCCTTGCTCTCGCAGCTGTTCGTGATCGACAACAAGACCCCGGTCGCCGAAGTCGTCGCCGCGGCCGCCAAGGACGCGGGCATGGGCATCGAGCTCAAGGGCTTCGTTCGCTTTCAGCTCGGCGAGGGGATCGAGAAAAAGGAAAGCGATTTCGCGGCGGAGGTCGCCGCGGCTGCCGGC
>DATLFV010000092.1:0-9715 GCA_035540875.1 Sphingomicrobium sp.
CGCCGCCCGCTCCGAACATGACGCATGGGCCCGCGCGCTCGACCAGAGCCAGAGCGTGGCGATCGCCGCGTCGGCATCCTCGCCCAGAGCCGCGGCCAGCGCCCTCTCATAGCCTGGGTCGGCCGACAGGCTGGCGATCGCCACGCTCTGGCTCTGGTCGAGCGCGCGGGCCCATGCGTCATGTTCGGAGCGGGCGGCGGCGAGCGCGGCGCGCGCAGCCGCCAAAGCGGTTTCGGCGGCATCGCGGCGGTCGGCAGCTTCGGCGCGGCCGCTTTCCGCCGCCAGCCGCTGCGCTTCGGCGGCCTCGAGCGCCGCCGCCGCGGCTTCGGCCTGACGCAGCGCCGCGTCGCGTGCCTGCCGATGCTCGTCACCCGCGCCGAGGACCGAACGCTGCGCTGCGAGCCGCTCGCCTTCCTGCTCCGTGCGCTGAAGCTGCGCCCGCGCCGCCTCGAGCGCCGCCTCCGCCACCCGCCGCTCGGCGCGCATCGCCGCCTGCCGGGCAAGCAGATCGGCAAGCGCCGCTTCCGCCTCGCGCGATGCGGCTTCGGCCTCGCCGAGCTCGACCGCGACCCGCGCGGTCCTCGCCTCGCCGTCATGCAGCCGACGGTCGATCGCCTCGCGTTCCGCTTCGAGCGAGGAGATGGCCGCTTCGGCATCGCTTTGCAGCGCCTGCTCGCGCTCGATGTCGGCGGCGAGCGCCCGCTCGAGCCGATCTAGCTCCTCCAGCCTGCGGAGGGCGGTGTCGCGCCGCGCCCGCGCCGCCGCCAGCTCGTGCGCCAGGCCGTGCCCGGCCTCGCGCATCTCGGCGAGCTGCGTCCGGCGCTCGGCAAGCTGAACATTGGCCGCTTCAAGGCTCGCCTGCGCATTCTCCAGTGCTGACTGCAGCGCCGCCACCTCCTCGGCCGCGGCGCGCGCTTCCTCCTGGGCCGCGGCGGCATCGCGGTCCGCCTCCCGCCAGCGCGCATGGACCAGCCGCGCCTCAACGCTGCGGATCCGCTCACTGAGCTGGCGGTAGCGTTCGGCGGCCCTGGCTTGGCGCCGCAAGGCGGCCGCCCGGGTCTCCTGCTCGGCAAGGATTTCGGCAAGGCGGGCGAGATTAGCCTCGGTGGCGCGAAGCTTCTGCTCGGCATCCTTGCGGCGCGCGTGCAAGCCGGCGATCCCCGCCGCTTCCTCGAGCAGCAGCCGGCGCTCGACCGGCTTGGCGGCAATGATGGATCCAACCTTGCCCTGGCTGACGAGGGCCGGCGAATGCGCCCCCGTGGCGGCGTCCGCGAACAGCAAGGCGACGTCCTTGGCGCGCACGTCGCGGCCGTCGATCCTGTACGCCGAGCCCGCGCCGCGCTCGATCCGCCGCGTGACTTCGCTCTCGCCCGGCGGCCCGTCGCCGGCCTCGCGCTCGAGCAGGATGGAGACCTCGGCGAAGTCGCGCGCCGGCCGGGTCGCGGTGCCGGCGAAGATCACGTCCTCCATGCCACCGCCGCGCAGGGACTTGGGGCTGCCCTCGCCCATCGCCCAGCGGATCGCCTCGAGCAGGTTGGACTTGCCGCAGCCGTTCGGGCCGACGATCCCGGTCAGCCCGGGCTCGATGCGCAGCTCCGACGGCTCGACGAAGCTCTTGAACCCGCTGAGCTTCAGCCGCCTGAGTTTCACCTGCGCCGCCCCTCCCCCAAGGCGCCGGCTAGCTGCCGAGCGCAGCGCGCAGCTTGGCCTCAAGAGACTCCCAATTGCTCTTGCCCCGCTCCGGCGGGTCGACCAGCTTGCCGTTGATCACGAACGAGGGCGTGCCCGGCACATCGAACTGCGAGCCGGCATCGCTGGTCATCTGCACCAGCCGGTTCACCTCCTGCTCGTTGGAGAGGCAGCTCGTGCTCTTTGCCGTCGGAACCCCGCGCATGGCCGCCCATTGCTGGAAGCCGGCGAGCTTCGCGACCTCCAGGAACTGCTGCTGCGGCGGCAGGTTCTGCAGCGCCTGCTGCTGCTCCGGCGAGATGTTGCTGAGGCGCTGCAGCCAGTTGGCCTGGTCCTTGTACAAGGCGCGGGTCAGCGGGAAAAAGCCCTGGGCGCCGTTGCAGCGCGCAACCAGAGCGGCCGCAAGGTCAAAGGGGTCGCGAACGTAGTTGCGGAATTCGAACCCGACCTGGCCGGTCTTCACATATTTGTCGATCAGCGGCTGGACGCCGGTTTCGTCGAACTGTCCGCACGCCGGGCAGGTCATCGACCCAAACTCGATCAGCTGCACCTTGGCCTTGGGATCGCCCATCAGGAAGCCGCCGGCCGTGGTCGGGGTAACCACCGTCGACCAGTCGCCATTGGCGGGCCGTTCCACCGGCTGGGTCACCAGAGGTTCGCCGCTGCCGGCGCTCGTGCTGGTGCCGGTGGGCTTGTCGGAATTGCATGCCGCCAGCGCCAAAGCGGTCAGCGAGGTCAGGAAAGGCTTGGTCTTCATCTTGGCTGGTTGCTCCGGATGATCACGGGAATCGGCGTCTCGCCTTGTGGCTCGATCTCGGGAGCGCCGCTGGTCGATGCAAGCCGCGCCGCCAGCGACTCCAGACAGGCGCGAAGCTCGGGATCGGCGATCTGGCGAAGCCCTTCGCCAAGCTCCCTCGGTACCGGCTTGAGCTCGGGCCGCGGCGGCGGCTTCGGCGGCGCCACCGGCTTGCCCTGGCGAAAGACGATGCGGTCGATGGCCGGGTGACCGAAGAAACGGTTGACCTTCTCGACGATGAGCGGCGTCAGATGCTGCATCAGCGGCGCGTGCGCGCCCTGGACGAGCAGGGTCAGCACTCCGCCCGACTTGCGCCCGGCCGGGAAGCGGATCGATTCCGGCGACGACACGCGCGCGTAACGCTCCCCGACGATCTCGCTCCAGCGGCTGACGATCGCGCTCTGGACGAAGCCGAAGCGCTTGAACGCGACTCCGCCGACGTCGCCGAGGATTTCCCCGGCGGCGCGGGTGCGCCCGGAGCGCGGGGCGTCCGATCCGTCCTGCTTTCGCTTCGCCATTGCCGGGCCGTCATGCCATAGCGCCGCCGTGCCCGCCAACCGCCTGATCCAACATTATGTGGATAACGCCCGGCGCCTGCCGTGGCGGTCGCCGCCCGGAACGCCGCCCGCCGACCCCTATCGTGTGTGGCTGAGCGAGATCATGCTCCAGCAGACCAGCGTCGCCGCGGTCATCCCGCGCTTCGAGCGGTTCATCGCGCGCTGGCCGACGATCGAGGCGCTCGCCGCCGCGTCCGACGAGGACATTCTCGGCGAATGGGCGGGGCTCGGCTATTATGCCCGCGCCCGCAACCTGGTGACCTGCGCGCGGGCGGTCGCCGAGCGCGGCGGCTTCCCGGCGGGCGAGGCCGAGCTGCGCACCCTGCCGGGTGTCGGCGACTATACCGCCGCCGCGATCGCCGCGATCGCCTTCGGCGCGCGGGCGGCGGCGGTCGATACCAACGTCCGGCGGGTCGTCGCGCGCCTCTTCGCACTGCCCGCCCCGTCCCGACGCGACATCGCCCAGCGCCTGCAGCCCTGGCTCGCCGCCGTCCCGCCCGGGGACCTCACCCAGGCGCTGATGGACCTCGGCGCGACCATATGCCGGCCGCGCGCGCCGCGCTGCGGCGAGTGCCCGCTCAATGCCGACTGCGCATCCTTCTCCGCCGGCACTCCGGAGATGTTTCCCGCGCCCTCCGCCAAGCGCGAGCGGCCGCAGCGCCACGGCCTTGCCTACTGGCACGAGCGGGACGGCCAGGTCCGGCTGGTCCGGCGCCCGGCGCGAGGCTTGCTCGGCGGCATGGCGGCGCTGCCGGTCAGCGCCTGGAACGAGCATCCGGTGACTACTTGCGCGCCGGTCCTTGGCCATGTGCGCCACCTCTTCACCCATTTCGCGCTCGACCTGACGATCGTCGCCGGCAACCCGCCGCAGGCGGACGACGGCTGGTGGCAGCCGATCGCGACGCTGCACCGCGCCGGACTGCCCACCCTGTTCCGCCGCGCCGCCGAGCAGGCGCTGGCCGCGCCGCGCGAGCGCCGGGCAATGCTTCCTCCGGCCGCTTGAAGAAGCGTCCTTGGCCTCCTAAAGGGCTGCCCAACCTCTCATCCAAACGTCGGCCAGGCGCCGCACTCAGGATCATCGAATGGACGATCGCTTCAACACCATCGCCGGCTGGGTGCTGTTCGCCGGGATCGTCGCGCTTGGCGCCTCGATCGTCACCGGCGAAGTGTTCCACGCCGGGCGACCGGAAAAGATGGGGTATCCGATCGAAGGCGTGGAGGTCGAAGGCGACGGTGACGAGGCGGAGCAGCCGATCGCCGTCTTCCTGGCCAATGCGGACGCCGCCAAGGGCGAGCAGGTGTTCAAGAAGTGCGCGGCCTGCCACAATGCCGAGCCGGGCGGCGCCAATACGCTTGGCCCGGCGCTATACGGAATCATGGGCAAGCCGCTCGCCGCCGTGCCAGGCTACGCTTATTCCGACGCGCTCAAGAGCAAGGGCGGCACCTGGGGCTGGGAAGAGATGAGCGCCTGGCTCGCCAACCCGAAGAAATTCGCGCCCGGTACCAAGATGACCTTCGCGGGCCTTGGCAACCCGCAGGACCGCGCGGACATCATGGTGTTCCTCAACTCGCGCGGCTCCAGCCTGCCCTTGCCGGCGGCGCCAGCGGTCGCGACCGAGCAGACGGACGATGCGGCCGCCAAGCCCGGCAGCGGCACGGGCGACGGTCCCCAGAAGGCGGAGAACGAGCCGGTGCTCAACGAGCAGCAGGCCGCGCAGAGCCCCAACAAGAACACCGGTGGCGAGGGTGCGTCCAACGTCACCGGCCCCTCGGGCGTCGCCAAGAGGAACTGACCAGCCGGCCGGCCGGTCGCGCATCCTAGTCCTCGTAATATTTCTGAACGAAGTCCCAGGCCTCGTCGGCATCCTCGCACCAGTGGAGGAGGTCGAGGTCGCTGCGTGAAATCACGCCCTCGTCCGCCAGCGCGTCGAAGTTGATCACGCGGTTCCAGAACTCGCGTCCGAACAACAGGATCGGCAGCGGCCGCACCTTTCCGGTCTGGATCAGGGTCAGCAGCTCGAACATTTCGTCAAAGGTGCCGAAGCCGCCGGGGAACACGGCGACCGCCCGCGCCCGCAGCAGGAAGTGCATTTTGCGCAGCGCGAAATAGTGAAACTGGAAGCTGAGGTCGGGGGTGAGATAGGGATTGGGCAATTGTTCGTGCGGAAGCACGATGTTGAGCCCGATGCTGTCCTCGCCCACGTCGACGGCGCCGCGATTGGCGGCTTCCATGATCGACGGCCCGCCGCCCGAGCAGACCACGAAGTTGCGCCAGCCCTCCTCGTCGCGCGGGTAGCGGCTGGCGAGCCGCGCGAGCGCCCGCGCGACCTCGTAATAACGCGCCTTGGCGCTGAGCCGCTCGGCCACGCGGCGGTGCTCATCGTCGGTGGCTGCGGCCACGAGGGCGTCGGCGGCCTCCGGCGCGGGGATGCGCGCCGAGCCGTAGAACACGAAGGTCGACCGGATCTTCGCCTCGTCGAGCAGCAGCTCGGGCTTCAGCAGCTCGAGCTGGAAGCGCACGGGCCGGAGGTCCGCGCGCAGCAGGAACTCGGTGTCCTGGAAGGCGAGCCGATAGGCCGCGCTCTCGGTCTGCGGGGTCGAGGGCACATGCTCGGCGGCGCGCGCGTCGACCTTGGAGGTGGGGAAAATGCGTTCGGGCGGAGTGGCGTCGTTCATCTTCCGCCGTCTAGCCGCAAGCCTAAGCGGCGTCGACCTCGCCTCTGCGCGCGCTCGTCAAGCCTCAGGGTCGCGGGCGTGTTTTACCGCCAGCGCAACGGCGGCGCCCAGCGCCGCGAACATCAGGCAAACCGAGCCGTTGAGGGTGACTTCGACCGTTTCCCAGGGGCTGCGATCCTCGGCCTTGGTGACGAGCATGCCAAGGATGGTGATGACCAGGCCCACCGCGCCGCTGGCGAGCATCGCCGGGACGATCCGCCACCCCTGGTAATGCACGGCGGCGAAGGCGAGAGCGGCGCTGAGCCCGTAGCCAAGCCAGGTCAGAAGGTCGCTCAATAGACCCGCGCCTTGGGCTTGATGTAGCCGATCTCGTCGGTGAGCGTGAACTCGTGCACCGGCCGATAGTCGATGCGCACACCGGCGCCTGCCTGCCCGCCCCAGCCTTCGAACCAGGCAACCGTGTGCTTCATCCAGTTCCCGTCGTCGCGCTCGGGATAGTCCTCGTGCATGTGCGCGCCGCGGCTTTCCTTGCGGTTGGCGGCGCAGTGCATGGTGACCACCGCCTGGCTCATCATGTTGTCGAGCTCGAGCGTCTCGATGAGGTCGCTGTTCCAGATCAGGCTGCGGTCGGCAACGCTGACGTCTGCGAGGCGGTTGAACACCGCGTCGATCTTGCCGATGCCCTCGGCGAGCGTCTTCTCGGTACGGAACACCGCACAGTCGGCCTGCATGGTGCGCTGCATCTCGAGCCGGATCTCGGCGGTGCGGCTGCCGCCCGACGCGTTACGGAACCGGTCGAGCCTGGCGAGCGCCATGTCGCCGGCGTCCTTGGCGAAGCCGGCCCGAAGCGCTCCGGGCCTGATCACCTCGCCCAGGCGGTGGCCGGCGGCGCGGCCGAACACGACCAGGTCGATGAGGCTGTTGGAGCCGAGCCGGTTGGCGCCGTGGACGGACACGCAGGCCGCCTCGCCGACCGCGAACAGCCCCGGCACCACGGCGTCGGGGTTGCCGCCCTGCAGCGTGACGACCTCGCCATGATAGTTCGTCGGGATGCCGCCCATGTTGTAGTGGACGGTCGGCACCACCGGGATCGGCTGGCGGGTGACGTCCACCCCCGCGAAGGTCTTCGACGTCTCGCTGATGCCGGGCAGTCGCTCGGCGAGGATCTTCGGGTCGATATGGTCGAGGTGAAGGAAGATATGGTCCTTGTGCTCGCCCACCCCGCGGCCCTCGCGGATCTCCATCGCCATCGACCGTGACACGACGTCGCGGCTGGCGAGGTCCTTGGCCGAGGGCGCGTAGCGTTCCATGAACCGCTCGCCCTCGGAGTTGGTGAGATAACCGCCCTCGCCGCGCGCGCCTTCGGTGATCAGCACGCCGACCCCGTAGATGCCGGTCGGGTGGAACTGCACGAACTCCATGTCCTGGAGCGGCAGGCCGGCGCGAAGCACCATCGCATTGCCGTCGCCGGTCGAGGTGTGCGCCGAGGTCGCCGAGAAATAGCAGCGCCCGTAGCCCCCGGTGGCAAGCACCACCGCCTGGGCGCGGAAGCGGTGGATGGCGCCGTCGTCCATGCTCAAGGCCACCAGGCCGCGGCACTCCCCGTCCTCCATGATCAGGTCGAGCGCAAAACATTCGATGAAGAAGTCGGCGTCGTACTTGAGGCTCTGCTGGTAGAGGGTGTGCAGCATCGCATGACCGGTGCGGTCGGCGGCGGCGCAGGTGCGCTGGGCGGCCGGCCCTTCGCCCATGTTCTGGGTCATGCCGCCGAACGCGCGCTGGTAGATGCGCCCCTCGTTGGTGCGGCTGAACGGCAGCCCCATATGCTCGAGCTCGTAGACCGCGGCCGGCGCCTCGCGGCACAGATATTCGATCGCGTCCTGGTCGCCGAGCCAGTCGGAGCCCTTGACGGTGTCGTACATGTGCCAGGTCCAATGGTCCGGGCCCATGTTGCCCAAGGCTGCGGCAATCCCGCCCTGCGCCGCGACAGTGTGGCTCCGCGTCGGGAACACCTTGGTGACGCAGGCGGTCTTCAGCCCCTTCTCGGCCGCGCCCATGGTCGCGCGCAGGCCCGCGCCTCCGGCGCCGACGACGACCACGTCATAGACATGGTCGACGATCTGGTAGGCGCTCAAGCCTGGCCTCCGAAAGCGATGCGGGCGAGGGCGAACAGGGCCAAGGCGCCCGCGCCGACCGCCGCGAACAGCAGCAGCGTGTTGAGGGCGAAGCGGTTGCCCTCGTCATGGACATAATCGTCGACCACGACTTTCATGCCGTCGAGCCCGTGGACGAACGAGGTGAACACGAACAGGCCCATCGGGATCGCCCCTGCCGGGCTGCGCAGCCATTCGATCAATGTCCCGCGGTCGAGCGAAGGCAGCAACAGCAGCGAGGCGATGAACCAGGCGCCGAGCAGCAGCAAGGCGGCGCTGGTCACCCGCTCCGCGACCCAGTGCTGGCCGCCCTCGCGCGCCGCGCCGAGCCCGCGCACCCGCCCCAGCGGAGTGGCGCTTTCACCGGTGCTCATGCGCCCCTCCCGAGCAGCAGCAGCGCCCAGAAGGCGGCGGTCAGCAGCAGCGCTCCAATCACGGTCGCGATCGCGCCGCGCTTGTTGCGCCCGATCTCGAAGCCGGCGCCGGTATCCATCACGAGGTGCCTTACGCCCGACAATGTGTGCTGGAAGAAGGCCCAGCTCAGCCCGGCGAGGACCACCAGCCCGACCGGGTGCGTCGCGGCGCTGGTGAAGTCGGCATAGGCCTGGTCCCCGCCGGCGATCGCCGCCAGCCACCAGGTCAGCAGACCGAGCCCGGCGACCGTCAGCGCGCCCCCGGTGATGCGGTGGAGGATCGAAACAAGCATGTGCGGCCCCCACCTCCATATTGTGAGATGCGGCGACAACGGTCGGTTGCGCTTGCCGGCCATTAAGCCTGCCTTTCGTGTCAGAGTGTGGCGGCGGAACGCCGCCTCCTGGTTGGCGAGGTCCGCTTAGATTGGCGCCGGGTGCGAGGCAAGTTCCGGCGCGTCCCCCCTAACCCGCCCTTAACCATTAGGCGGCAAACAGGCGCTCGAGTGAATTCAAGCTGGGGACCGAGCGATGGCGAGTGGGGGCAATCAGGACCGGAGCAAGCAGGCCGGGGGCTATGACCTCGCGCGCGGCCTTCGCTTCTACGACCGGGGCGGCGAGCTTGCCGCCCGCGCCGCCGGACTGTGGCCGCACATCGAAAACGTGGCGATGGACGTCAACCGGGGCTTCTGGACCGTCTATCGCTCCTGCCGGGAACTGACTTCGCCCATCACCGACGGCCAAGTCGAGGATCATGCCCGCAAGGCGCTCCCCTACACGCGTTCGAAGTTTCTCCATCTCGACAGCTACGATTGGGTGGACAGCGCCCGCGCCTACGTGATCGGCGCCAACGAAGCCGGAGTGTCGCTGACAAGCTTGCTGGCGGCGATGGCTGCCGGCACCGAAGCGGCGGTCGACGCACTCTATCAGGTCGAGGACCAGGTGCTGCGCCGCGAACTCGGCCGCACGTTGCGCGAGGTCGCGGCGCTGGAGACGGACGTGTGGGTCCACCACTGCGTGAACATCGCCCGCGAGGCCAGCGAGAAGAGCCAGTCCGAGCACGCATCCGACTTCAACCGCAAGGTCATGGGCGTGGTCGGGCGCTGCAGCAGCGACAGCGACCACCTGCGCGCGCAGGCGTCGACCACCGCGTCGGCGGCCCGCGGAATGCTGGGCAAGACCAGCGAGGTCGCCGCCGCCGCCGAGCAGTCGGCGGTCGCGATGCGCGAGGCGGCGCAGACCGCCGCCGGGCTGATCCGCGCCATCGAGGATGCCCGCACCGAGGTCGAGACCGCCGCCGACGTCGCCACCAAGGCCGGCAGCCAGGCCGCCGAGGCGGTCAAGGTCAGCCAGGCCTTGTCGAGCCATGTCGAGGCGATCGAGTCGATCCTCAGCCTGATCCGCGACATCGCCGGACAGACCAATTTGCTCGCG
>DATLFV010000093.1:0-8253 GCA_035540875.1 Sphingomicrobium sp.
CTCCTGCTTCATGGGCTGCTGAAACCTTTTGGCAGCCGCTTTTTGCGCCTTCATTTGACCGCCGCCGCCGCCGCGCTCAACCTTGGCCGGCTTGCCGCTGCCGCCGCCGCCCTCGAACTTCGCGGGCTTGCCGCCGCCGCCCTGCCCGCCACCCTTGTCGGGCTTGGCCGAAGCGGGGACTGCGATCGCCAGCGCGGCGACGCTCGCGGCCAGGAAGAATTTGCTCATGGAGAAACTCCTTTCGAGACCTCAACGGACGATCCGGAGCGCCGTTCCACGGCTCGCCGGGACAGGCAGCCATCCCGGCGCGGTAAACTGAACGCCAAATTAAGCGCTTGTGGGCGAAGCGATATCCCGCTGCAGCCGGCGCGAGGCCAGAAGCATCAAAGTGGCCGCGACCACGTAAAGGCAGACGGTGGCCATCGCCGAGTAGCGCAGCGCTTCGTCGCCAAAGCGCTCGGTCAGGGCGTCCGAGATCGCGCCGATCAGGACGGTACCGATGCCAAGGCCGATCAGATTGTTGATGAACAGGAACAAGGCCGAGGCCGTGGCCCGCATCTCCGGCGGCACCAGCCGGGTGATCGCGGTGATCACCGGGCCGAGCCACATCAGGCTAAGCGCCGTCGGGATCACCAGCATCAGCGCAGTCACCAGCAGTGAGGTGGTCGAAAAGGCGAGCAGATAGGCCGGTAGGGAAAGGGTGAAGGCGATGGCAGGCACCAGAGCGTAGCCGCGCGGGTGGGCGTTGCCGAGCCGGTCCCCGGCGACACCGCCGAACCAGATCCCGGCCATTCCGCCGACCAGCTGGATCGACGCGAAGATCAGCGACCGCTCGACCAGCTCCAGCCCGTAGCTGCGGGCGAGAAAGCTCGGAATCCAGAAGGCAAGGCCGTAGGAAATCAGGCTGGCGGTGCCGGCGCCGAAGCCGAGCAGCCAGAAAGCGGGCTTGGCGGCGATGGTGCGGAACACGGTGCCGAGCGAGGGCGCCGCGGCGCGCGGCCCTTCCTCCGCCCGGCCGTGACCGGGATCGCGCACCACGAACTTGAAGAGCGGCGCGAACAGCACGCCCACCAGGCCGATGGCGATGAACGCGAAACGCCAGTCGACCTGCGCAGCGAGAAGGCCGCCGAACAGCACGCCAAAGGCGCTGCCGAGCGGGATGCCGAGCGAGAAAATGGCGAGCGCCCGCGCCCGCTGCTCGGGCCGGTACAGGTCGGAGATCAGCGAATAGGCCGGTGCAACGCCCGCCGCCTCGCCGACGCCGACGCTCATGCGCGCCAGGAACAATTGCCAGAAGTTCTGGGCCATGCCGCACACCGCGGTCGCCGCGCTCCACAAGGTCAGGCCGAGCGTGATGATCCAGCTTCGGTCGCGGCGATCGGCGAGCATGGCGAGCGGGATGGCCAGCGCAGTGTAGAACAAGGCGAAGGCGGTGCCGCCCATCCAGCCGAGCTCGGAATCGGTCAGCCCGAGGTCGAGCTTGATCGGCTCGGCGAGGATGCCGATGATCTGCCGGTCAATGAAGTTGAGCGTATAGGCGATGACCAGGAAGGTCATCATCAGCCCGCGACTGGCGGGAGCGCGAGCTTCGGCACTTTTCACTGGAGACTCCTCGCAAGAGCAACGAACGCATCAGCGTCGCTGGGGTCGTTATAGAGGCCGATGCCGACCCGCAGCACGTCGCCGCGCACGTCGGTTACGCAGCCCGCCGCCTTGAGCTCGGCGCACCAGCGCTGCGCATGGGGGCTCCGGAAAGCGAGGAAACGCGCGTGTGGCGCGCCCTCGCGCAGCGGGTTGAGGAGCTCGGCCTGGCCGAGCGCCGTGGGCGCCGCCGCGGCGACGAGCTGCTGCTGAAGCGCCGCGACATGAGCCGAGATGCGGGCGGTGGTCAGGCCCTCGGCGGCGAGCATCCGGCGCACCGCTAGGAAACGATAGAGGCCGGAAGCGTCGAAGGTCGCGCCCATGAAGCGCATTGCGTCCCTGGCATAGCCGACCATGCCGGGCGGCAGCCTGAGGTCGTCGAACTCGGCGAACCAGCCGGTGACCGGCGGGCGCGGACCAAATTCGGGGGGAGCGTGGAGGAAGGCGCAGCCTTCGCCGGCCATGGCATATTTGTAGCCGCCGCCAAGGTAGAAGGCCGTCGTCGCGGCGGGTGGCCTGAACGGCGCTTCAAGGGCCATGAAGGCGTGGTAGCCATCGATCACCACCCAGGGGCCGTCGGGACGGGCGAGGGACGCCAAGTCGTCGATGTCATTGAGGATTGCGCCGGTGGCGAACAGGATCTGGCTGGCGACGACGAGGTCGTAGTTGCCGCTGCGGGCCTCCGCCAGGACCGCTTCGGGCGCGGCGGTGCGCCAGTCGAGCCAGCCGTCCTCCGCCCAGCGGGCGAACTGGCGGCGGACGCTGTGGAATTCGCCGGTGGTGGTGAGCACGCGCAGCCGCGCCGGGTCGGCGCGCGGGCAGGCGGCGGCGAGGCGGACCAGGAAATCATGGGTATTGGCGGCAAATACGATGGCTTCGGGCATTCCGGTATCGAGCTCGGCCGCGACCTCGCGCTGCGCGGCGGGCCAGATCTCACCCATGATCCGGTCCCACTTGGAGTCGGCAAGCCGTGCCGCGTCCTCCCAGCAGGCGACCTGCCCGTCGAAGCTGGCGTCGGGCCAGAGGTGATGGCTGTGCGCGGCCATGTGCAGCGTGCTGCCAAGCCCGCCGAGGCTGCGCGAGAACAGATGCTTGAAGCTCAAAGATGAGTCCTCAAGGCCCACAGTTCGGGGAAGGCGCGCTTGTCGAGCGTGGAGCGCAGGTAAGCGGAGCCGGCCGAGCCGCCGGTGCCCGGCTTGGCGCCGATGATCCGTTCGACCGTCAGCACATGCTTGTGGCGCCAGGCGGAGAGCGCATCGTCGATATCGACCAGCTTTTCGGCGAGCTGGTAAAGGTCGAACCAGGCATCCGCGTCGCGATAGACGGCGAGCCAGTCGGGCGCGCCGGCGCGGAGCCGCGCCGCCTCGGCCGCGTCCCACAGGCTGGGCGCGGCGAGCGCCGCCTGCAGCGCCGCCTGGGCGCCGCCGTCGTCGGCATAATGCGCCAGGAAGCGCTCGTCCTTGATGCCGAGGCGATATTCGAGCTCGCGAAACTGGACCGACTGGAAGCCCGAGGAGGTGCCGAGCACGTCGCGGAAGGCGGTATAGTCGACCGGGGTCAGGGTCGAGAGCACGTCCCACGACAGGGTCATCACCGCCTGGATGCGGCCGAGCCTCGCCATCGCCTTGTAGGCCTCCGCAAAGCGATCCTCGGCCAGCAGGTCGATCGCCAGCCGAAGCTCGTGCAGCATCTGCTTGAGCCACAATTCCTTGGTCTGGTGGATGACGATGAACAGCATCTCGTCATGGAGCGGCGAGAGGGGCCGCTGCAGGTCGAGCAGCTCGTCGAGGGCCAGATAGTCGGCATAGGTCATGCCGGCAGGCGTCGCGGTCATGGACAGCGGCTTAGGCCAAAGCGGCGCCGGGCGGAAGCTGGCGCCGCGCCGGCGCGGCGTTACTGGTCGCGCCGCCCGCCCGCAGCGGGCGCGCCGGGCGCGCCGACGGTGCCGATGTTGCCGAACAGCTCCTCGAAGAAGCTGCGCTTGCGCCCGAGGGTGGGAGTCTCGACCCCGACGGGATCCACCGCGGCGATCAGCTCGCGCCCCGAGCGCTGGACATCGATGACGTTGCCGGCCGCGTCGAAGCGGACGCGCAGCACCGTCTGGTCGGTCACGGTGGGGTTGCGGAAGGCGACGGTCTTGGTGTCGCGCGACACATAATACCAGTCGTTGGCGTTGAACTGGCCGGTGAAGGTCGGGCGGCCGAGCGTTTTGGCGACCGATTCCTTGTTGTCGACGCCGGGCTGGATGGCGGCCGCGAGCTGCTGGTCGATGACCGCGCCGCGATGGTTGTAGATGCCCGCGCAGCCCCCCAGCGCAACGAGCGCCGTCACCGTCATCGCCGCCTTGACTGCCGCTTTCATGTTCCTGACCTCTCACCTCGGGCGCCCGGGCGGGTGCAACCCGCGACCTGCGCCCCAAAACTTGCGCGCCCAAGCTTGCAGGGGCGCCGGTGCCGCTCGATATGCTAGGCGGCACGAGAGGCGCAAGCCTCACGCCCTGCCATTCACCGCGAGCCCCTGCTCTATGATCCGCTTCCTGTTCCCCCGATTAACGCGCGACGAGAAGCGCGGCCAGGCGCTGTTCGCGGCGCTGGTCGCCGAGGCGCGCCAGCCGCACTGGTACATCGAGGGCGGCGTGGAGGATTCGCTCGACGGGCGCTTTGCCGTGCTTTCGACCCTGGTCGCGCTGGCGACGGTCTGGCTGGAGCAAAAGGGCCGCGACGGCGAGGCGGCGGCGGTGGCGCTGGCCGAACGCTTCGTCGAGGCGATGGACGCCGAGCACCGCCAGCTCGGGCTTGGCGACCCGACCCTGGGCAAGACGGTGCGCAAGCTGATGGGCGCGCTCGGCCGCAAGGTCGCGCTGTGGCGCGGGGTGGTCGAGGGCCAGGGCACGTGGCGCGCGGCGACCGAGGACAGCCTGCTCCGGGGAAGCAAGCCCGCGGCCGCCGCGATCGACCATGATGAACAGGCGCTGCGCGGCTTCTGGGAGAAAGCGCATTTGCTGCCGGTGGATCAAGAAAGCGAAGGGCGGCGGACATGAACGAGGATTTCGCGCTGCGCCTGCCGATCGACCGGATCCGCGACGGCGAGCGGATCGACCTTAGCGCCGGGGAGGCGGAGCGCCGGGCGATCGCCGAGCGGCTGGGCCTGCCGGCGCTGGAGCGGCTGGAGGCGCACGCGGTGCTGAAGCGCGCCGGCGAGGCGATCATGGCCGAGGGCCGGGTGGCCGCGGCGCTGGAGCAGGCGTGCGTCGTCACCGGCGAGCCGGTCGCCGCCTTCGTCGACGAGCCCTTCGCCCTCGCCTTCGTGCCGGTGCCGCGCGGCGCGGCGCCCGAGGAGGAAATCGAGCTCAGCGCATCGGAGTGCGACACGATGTTCCACGACGGCCAGGCGATCGACCTGGGCGCGGCGATCGCCGACACGCTGGCGCTGGCGCTCGACCCCTATCCGCGCAGCGCCGGCGCCGACGCCGCACTGAAGGAAGCGGGCGTGATCAGCGAGGAGCAGGCGGGGCCGTTCGCGGTGCTGGCGCAGCTCAAGGGCAAGGGGAAAGAGTAGGTCTGCGGCGCTGTCGGTGCGCCGCTTGATGTCTGCTTTGGCTGGAAAGCAGACATTCTGCGAAGGGTTGGTCAGGGTTGCCGCGCGATCAGTTTCATTGCCGCCCGCTCCCCCGATAGTGCTCTGAGGGTCAGCGCAGTCGGAGCTGGTCGAAACGAGCGGACGATCTCGTCGGCGCGTTGCCGCTCCCCCGCCGACAGCCCGCGTTCGAACTCTTTCAACCACTGCCGCTGCTTCGGGCTCGACTCGCCCCTGTCCAGGAACAAACGGAAATAGGCCGCCGTCTTGACTGGGTCGGGCGCTACACCGTGCGCGCCATTATGAACCGACGCGTAGGTGCCGAGCGCATCACTCCACCCCTGGGCGGCGGCTTTTTCCAGCCATGCCAGGGCAATCGGTATCTCGCCTTCGGCTGCATAGAGCGCGGCCACGTCCTGTTGAGCCAAGGCGTAGCCCGCCTCCGCTGCAACGAGCTTGTAGCGGAGCGCGAGCTCAGGATTTTTCTCGACCAGATCGCCTTCCTGACCGGAGTAGAAGCAACCGAGTTTGTAGGAAGCGAGCACGTCACCCAGGGCGGCGGCACGGCGGAACGCCTCGAAGGCCTTGGCCGGGGACTTCGGCAGACCGGATCCAGTCTGAAAGGCCATGCCAAGATAGTAGATGGCTTCAGCGTTGTCTGAAGCGGCGAGCCGTTCCAGTGACGGTATCAAGTTTGCGGCCGGCTGGGCGTCTGCGCACCAAGGGAGAAACAAAAGCGCGAAGGCCGCGCACTTCACCGATCGTCGCACGGGCGCCTCCCCTCCCGAGGCACAGTGTGCACATCGGCGGCAATGTCCGCAATGGGTCGGAAGTAGACCTAAGCCGCTAATGTCTGGAATGGGTGGAAAGCGACGAGCCAAGCCTTTGACTCGCAATTCTACGGGTGCCGGTTAAGCTCGGCTGCGGGGCAGCTGCTCTGTGTAACGGGGGGTGAACATGCTGAGAGCTATCGGGATTGCGCTAGGTCTGCTGTTTGCCGTCGTCGGCGAGCCGGCTCGCGCGATCCCCCAAACCAAACTCAGCAGCCAGGAGGTCCTCGTTCCGTTCGACCCCCCGTTGGGCCAGAACCTAAGCTACCGCTGGGAGAAGACCGACACCAAGGACGGCAAAACAACCATGAGCTGGTCCCTCGACCGCTTCCGCTTCGAGGAAGCAGGCGAGGGCTACAAGCTCATCGTGGAGCCGGTCAGTTCTGGGTCCAATGAGACGGATCCGGTGAAGCTGCAGATGATGAAGCGGTTGGAGGAGATGATTAGAATGCCCTTCGTGCTTCGGCTTAACGCCGAGGCCGAGATCGTCGAGCTAGAACGCGGCGACGAATATTGGGCGAAGATCATGGCGGCACTGCGCGAGGCTCTGGCCAACCGCGGCGGCAGGCCTGCGGTGCAGGAGGATCGGGCAATCGCCGGCATCATGGACATGTTCCAGAAGATGCCGGCCGAGGCTCGGCTCGCCAAGCTCACCGAGTCCGTGCAACCGCTGGTCGAGTTCGCTTACACCAAGACGAGTGTCCGCTCGCCGATTCGCGCACAGGTGGACACAGCCTCGCCGTTTGGCGGCACGCTCAAGCAAGACGTGGTCATCAGTCTTACTAAGGTTGAAAAGGGGTTTGCCCACCTAACAGTCCGCATGAACGTGCCGCGCGAGGAGCTGCTGAAGCTGACGGCCGCGATGGTTTCGCGGCTGCAGAATGGCGTGCTGGACAAGGACCAAGTAGCCAAGCTCAACGCCGGGATGGCCGCGCTGAAGGAGTTCCAATCCGAGACAATAGCTGACTATCGGATCTCCACCGAAGACGGCATGCTCGAATCGTTCCGCTCCACTCAGACCATCTCGGTCACCGAGGGCGACAAGAAGGAGCAGCGCGTGAGGACCATGTCCTTGACGCGGGTTGAGTAATCCCCAGCTGACCGTGCGTGTAGCACAAATGTTTGCTTTCGGTCGAAAGCGACCACCAGGCGCATGTCGGGAGTGAGTAGTAAGTGGCCTTTGGGGCGCGCACCAAAGCGCTAGACTTGCTCAGGCAGCCCACAATCTCGGGAGGCGCGGGATGGGCGGCGGCTCGCTGCCCCCGTCAACGCCCGGCAGCAGCGGGCCGAAAGCCGACCAATGCCCACAGCACGAGCATTGCCAGGCCGAGCATGGCCGGACTGGCGAGCGGGATGGTGTCGCCAAGATCAGCCGCTACCGGCCCCGCTCGGGCGAGCAGGGCGAAAGTCGCCAGCACCGCGACCAAAGCGAGGGTCTCGCTCGCCAGGCGGCGCACCGCGCGGCGGCGCGCCCGTCGCTCGGCCTGCTCAAAAGCAGCAAGCCCAATCACCCGGTCGCTGAACGCCGGATCGGGAGCCGGAGGCCGCTCGGCCAACAGGGCCCTGAGCCGGGCATCGACATCCTGCTCATTCATGCCTCTACTCCTCCAGCAAGGGGATGAGAGCCGCGCGGGCGCGAGCGACGATCGACTTCAGCGTACCAAGCCGAAGATCGAGCATCGCCGCGGCTTCGGCATGGCTGTAACCTTCTGCAAACACCAGCAACGCCGCCGCTTTTTCGCGCGGGCGAAGGGTGCCGAGGGCCCGGTCGACGGCGATGTGGCGATCCGGCGAGCAGTGGGGGTCAGCCATTGCGCGATCAACCTCGCTTGAACTGGGCGGCGCCGCACGGCGCTGCCGGTCAAGGTAGCGGCGGGTGGCGATGCGTCGCAGCCACCCCGCGAAGCTGCCGTCGCCGCGCCATTGGCCGAGCGCCCGCCACGCCGCGAGCAGCGCGTCCTGGGCAATGTCGTCGCCTTCATCGCCGGCCAGCCGACGCGTATAGCGGCGAAGGCTGGCCTCATGCGAGCGCACCAGAACGCCGAAAGCGGCGAGGTCGCCCCCGGCCGCCCGGCGTGCCAGATCCTGCTCGTCGGCCGGAGTCAGGGCTCGACCTGGCGCGTGTTCGCAAGCCGAAGGCGCAGCAGCAGCGCCGCACCGACGAACAAGGGGAACATCGCCAGCGCCACCAGGTCCCGCAGGTCGT
>DATLFV010000094.1:0-8935 GCA_035540875.1 Sphingomicrobium sp.
TGGGGAGCCGGCGCCGGCCAGTACTGGGCGGATGCCGGCGCGGCAAAGGCGAGAGCCGAGGCGGCGGCGGCAAGAGTGATCGTCAGTGTACGCATCGTGGCTCTCCATTCTGAGCGTTTCGATTGCGTCACTTGTGCCGCACCGGGACTGTTACGGTGCTGAACAGACCTTTTATCTGAGGTTCAACCAAGCAAATTGGCTAATTGTCTGGAATGTTTCAGTTCTTGATTTTCCAGCCGCTTTTCAGAAGCGCGTAGCAGCCCGCCCAGAGCGCGATGTTCAGCACCAGCAGCAGCAATGCGCCGAGGATGATCGGCGAGTCGCTTTCTCCCAGGAAGCCGAAGCGGAAGCCCGAGATCACGTAGAAGAAGGGGTTGGCGTGGCTTGCCGCCTGGAATGCGGGCGCGAGCTGGTCGACCGCGTAAAAGGTCCCGGACAGCAGCGACAGCGGCGTCACCACGAAATTGGTGACCGCCGCGGCATGGTCGAACTTCTCCGCCCAGATCGACGTCAGCAGCCCCAGGAAGGACAGCATCAGCGACCCCATCAGCCCGAACCACAACGCCCACAGGGGATGGCCGACCTTTACCGACACACCGGGCCACAGCAGCATCACCAGCCACACCGCGCCGCCGACGAAGAAGGCGCGGGTGACGGCGGCCCCGACCAGCCCGGCGATCAGTTCGCCGGTCGACAAGGGCGGCATCAGATAATCGACGATGGTCCCCTGGATCTTGCCGACCAGCAGCGAGAAGCTGGCATTGGCGAAGGCGTTCTGGATCATCGCCATGACGATCAGCCCGGGGGCCAGGAAGTCGGCGAACGGCACGCCCAGGATGGTGCGGCCGCCGCGCCCCAGCGCCACCGTGAAGATGGCGAGGTAGAGCAAGGTGGTGATCGCCGGCGCCCAGATGGTCTGCATGTGGACCTTGAAGAAGCGGCGCACCTCCTTGATATAGAGGGTCTTGAGGCCGCCCCAGTTGACGCCGCTCAAGGCCGGCTCACCGGGCGCGTGACGAACCCATGAGGGGCGGATTTCGTTGTTGGGCTGGCCGTCCACGATGGGCTCGCCTATCGGCTGCACGCCTCGCCCGCAAGGCAGGCGCGGCGCCGCACAGTTGGAGTGAAGTTGACAATGTCCTGGACCGACGAGCGTATCGAACGGCTGAAGAAGATGTGGTCGCAGGGCGCGACGGCGAGCCAGATCGCCGACGAGCTCGGCGGAGTCAGCCGCAACGCGGTGATCGGCAAGGCGCACCGCCTCGGCCTCGACGCGCGCCCTTCCCCGGTGAAGCCGGGCGAGGAAAAGGAGAAGAAGCCCGCCGCGGCCGCTGAGCCGGCGCCCGTCTCCACCCCTGCGCCCGCCCCTGCTCCCAAGGCCGCTCCGCGCCCCGATCCGACGCCGCGTTCCGCGCCCGCCGGGGGCGAGCGCGCCGCTCCGGCCGCGACCACCGGCGCGCCGGCCAGGCCGCAAGCCGCCGACAACCTCCAGTACCGCTCGATCGGCCCGGGCGGCTTCGTCCGCCAGGGACCCGGCGAGACCCAGGCGCCGATCCCGCCGGCGCCGCCGCGCCGGCTGGTGCCGTCCAAGCCGAGCGCCGAGGTGGCCGACAAGACCAGCCTGCTCGACCTCAACGATCGCATCTGCAAGTGGCCGCTGGGCCATCCCGGCGAGCCCGACTTCCACTTCTGCGGCCAGCAGGCGAACCCCGGCTTTCCCTATTGCGTCGAGCATTGCGGAGTCGCCTACCAGGCCCAGCTCCCGCGCCGCGACCGCCGCCCGCCCCCGCCGCTGCCGTTTGGAGGGCCGCGCGTACGCTAACCGAGCGCAGCGCCGCCGGCGCGAAGCGCCGCCGGAGCAGCGCGAAGAGCCTCAGCGCCGCGGCCGGCCTGCCCGCGCTAGCGGGACAGGTCCAATGTCACGTGGATTCACTCCACGTGACGCCCCGGCGCTAAACGTCTCTCCGCGACGAAAAAGGGCTCCGGAACGCCAGTCCCGGAGCCCTCATCATGTCAACGCGCCGCGTGACGCTCAGGCGTTCTGCGCCTCCGCGTCGACCGTCTGGCGCGAGGCCGGCTGCTCGCCGCCGATGCGGTCGTGCTGCGGGCGCTGCCCCGCATCGCGGCTCTGGCCGCCGCCGATCTCGATCTTCCGGGGCTTCATCGCCTCGGGGATCTCGCGCACCAGCTCGATGGCCAGCAGGCCGTCCCTGATATCGGCGCCGCGGACCTGGATGTGGTCGGCGAGCGCGAAGCGCCGCTCGAACGAACGATTGGCGATGCCGCGGTAGATGTAGTCGGAAGGCCGGTCCTGGCTCTCCTCGCGCTTGCGGCCGGTGACGATCAGCACGTTCTGCTGCGCCGTGATGTCGATCTCGTCGGGCTTGAAGCCGGCGACCGCGAGCTCGATGCGATATTCGTTGTCGCCGAGCTTGATGAGGTCGAACGGCGGGTAATTCTCGCCATTGCCGCTCATCGTGCTGTTCTCGAGCATGTCGAACAGCCGGTCGAAGCCGACGGTGGAGCGCCGGAACGGCGCGAAATCGAAAGCAGTACGCATGTCTTGTCCTCCTTTTGAGCAACAAGGCGGAGCGGTCTGCCGATGAGGCCCGATCGCCCCGTCACCGGGCCCATCAGGCGCCCGGCAGCGGCGATTTATTATTGCCGAAACGACTTTCAAGAGCTGTGGAAAACCGTTCGTCGCGCGCTTGGCACGCCTCGAATCAGGGCCCTATAGCTGGTGGCAATGGCCGACCTGTTCGCATCCTCCGCAGCCCCCGCCACGCCCGACAGCTACGACGCCTCGTCGATCGAGGTGCTCGAGGGGCTGGAGCCGGTGCGCCGCCGTCCCGGCATGTACATCGGCGGCACCGACGCGCGCGCCCTCCACCACCTCGCGGCCGAGGTCATCGACAATGCGATGGACGAGGCGGTCGCCGGCCACGCCAGCCGCATCGAGGTGACGCTCGGGCTCGGCAATCGCCTCACCGTCAGCGACAACGGCCGCGGCATCCCGGTCGACCCCCACCCCAAATATCCGGGCAAGTCGGCGCTCGAGGTGATCCTCACCACCCTCCACTCGGGCGGCAAGTTCGAGGGCAAGGCCTATTCGACCTCGGGCGGGCTGCACGGCGTCGGGGTCAGCGTCGTCAATGCGCTGTCGACCGACACCATCGTCGAGGTCGCCCGCGACCGGAAACTCTACCGCCAGGCCTTCGCGCGGGGGCTCGCCGCCTCGCCGCTGCAGGAGATCGGCGCCGCCCCCAACCGCCGCGGCACCACCGTCGCCTTCACGCCCGATCCCGACATCTTCGGGGCCGATGCCCGCTTCGAGCCGGCGCGCCTCTACAGGCTCGCCCGCTCTAAGGCCTATCTGTTCGCCGGCGTCGAGATCCGCTGGCGCTGCGACCCGGCGCTTGCCTCGGCTGAGGTGCCCGAACAGGCCGTGTTCCAGTTCCCGGGCGGCCTCGCCGACCATCTCGCCGAGCAGCTCGGCGAGCGGCCCTGCGTCACCAACCAGCCCTTCAGCGGCCGCCAGGACTTTCCGCCGGACCCCGGTGGTGAGCCCCAGGGCCGCGTCGAATGGGCGGTCGCCTGGCCGCTCTATTCCGACGGCGCGGAAAGCTATTATTGCAACACCATCCCGACGCCCGACGGCGGCACCCACGAGGCGGGGCTGCGCGCCGCCCTCACCAAGGGCGTGCGCGCGTTCGGCGAGCTCGTCGGCAACAAGCGCGCCAAGGACATCACCGCCGACGACGTGATGGGCGGCATCGAGCTGATGCTGTCGGTGTTCATCCGCAATCCGCACTTCCAGAGCCAGACCAAGGACCGCCTCACCAGCCTCGAGGCGGCGCGCTTCGTCGAGGCGGCGGTGCGCGACCATTTCGACCATTTCCTCGCCGACAATATGGACCGCGGCCGCGCTTTGCTCGGCGCGATCGTCGAGCGCATGGAGGAGCGCCTCAAGCGCCGCGCCGAGCGCGAGGTCAAGCGCAAGACCGCGACCAGCGCCCGCAAGCTGCGCCTGCCCGGCAAGCTCACCGACTGCGCCTCGGACGATCCCGAGGGCACCGAGCTGTTCATCGTCGAGGGCGACAGCGCGGGAGGGTCCGCAAAACAGGCGCGTGATCGGAAAACCCAGGCGATCCTGCCGATCCGCGGCAAGATCCTCAACGTCGCCAGCGCCACCGCCGACAAGATCCGCGCCAACAGCGAGATCGCCGACCTCCAGCTCGCGCTCGGCTGCGGCACGCGCGAAAAATTCGACGAGGCGGCGCTGCGCTACGAGCGGATCATCATCATGACCGACGCCGATGTCGACGGCGCCCATATCGCGACCTTGCTGATGACCTTCTTCTTCCAGGAAATGCCCGAGATGGTGCGCCGCGGCCACCTGTTCCTCGCCCAGCCGCCGCTCTACCGGCTGACCGCCGGCGCCAAGACGCTGTACGCACGCGACGACGCCCACCGCGCCGAGCTCGAAGCGACCGAGTTCAAGGGCAAGAAGGTCGAGGTCAGCCGGTTCAAGGGCCTGGGCGAGATGAACCCGAACCAGCTCAAGGAAACCACCATGGACCCGGCGACCCGCTCGATGCTGCGGGTCACCCTGCCGAGCGCCTATGAGGACCGCCAGCCCGTCAAGGACCTCGTCGAGCGCCTGATGGGCCGCAACCCCGAGCACCGCTTCCAGTTCATCCAGAGCCGCGCCAGCGCGGTCGAAGACGACGCAATCGACGCCTGAGCGGCCTCGTCGTGCGGATCGACGTCAGCTCGACCGGGCAGACCGCTCGCGATCACCCTCGAGAGGAACCGGGGCCGCGATGGGGAAGTCAATGGTGCAGGTCACGCCGGATGCACCCATCTCGCGGCTCACAGTGCCCTTCAGCTGATCTTCGACGAGACGCCTTAGCAGGCGTGAGCCGAGATTCTCGACTGCGGCCCTTCTGACCTCCGGACCGTCGGACTCGCGCCAGCTCAGTACTAGGCGCTGCTCCTTCACCTGCCAACGCAGGTCGAGGCGGCCAGTGGCAGTGGAGAGGGCGCCATATTTCAGGGCGTTGGTCGCGAGCTCGTTGATCACCAGCCCAAGCGCCACGGCCTGAGCGCTGCTCAGGTGCAGGCTCTCGCCCTCGAGCCGGAGCCGACCCGGGCTGGCGGTCGCATAGGGCTCCAGCTCAGCGGCAATCAGATCCTCGAGCTTGATCGAACTCTGGTGCGCCAGCCTCTCGTCGAGAAGCGAGTGGGCCCGCGCCAAGGCGGCAATGCGGGCGTTGAGGGCGCGGTGCTGTTCGCTGGGCAGCGTCAGCGTCGCCAGCGCCTGGGCCGCGGTGAACGCATTCTTCACCCGGTGCCGCAATTCGTCCCTCGCCAGCTCGGCGTCGGCAAGCGCCTTCGACAGGGCAGCGATCAGCCGCACATTCTCCATCGCCGTGGCGGTCGCCCTGGCCAGCCGCTCCAGCGTCTCGACCTGTGCCGGCGTTGCCCGGTAGCAGTCGCTCCAATACGCGCCGATGGCGCCGATCGGGTCGTCCGACCTGACCGGAACCATCAGCAGGCTCCGCACGAACGTCTTCTCATACAGCTCTTGGGGAATTCGAGGATCGCTGCGGACGTCCTCGATCACGACCGACTGCTTGTGCAGCATCGCCCAGCCGCTGATGCAGGACGCGAGGGGGAACTTGCTGCCCTTCCACAGCGGCCCCATCGCGTCTTCCTCCACGTACCAGCACTGCTCCTCTTCGCGCAGGATCACGGCGATCCCGTCCGCCCCGATCAGGCGGCGCGCCGTGGCGCGGAGCGTGGCGATGACGTCGTCGACGCCACCGGCGCCGGCAAGCTGCTCGATGGCTTGGATCACCTGTGAGGCTCGCGCCTCCCGCGCCTTGTCGGCCGAAGGTTCGGCGACCGCCCAATCAGCGGCCGCGGTGAGCTCTACATCGGATCGCGAGCGCATCATTACGCCGCCAGAAACGATAAAACGCGTGGGAAGTTTCCTTGTCTTGCAGTCACATGGGAGGGCGCCGCCCCTACTTCGCCGCTTCGCTGCGCTGCGCCGCGGAGCGCACATACAGCACGAGGGGCGCAGTCGAGGACGAGGCGATCCACGCCTGAGCCAGGCACTCAGCGCCGGCTGCGTCGAACCTCCTCCAGCACCCGGTCCAGCGGCAGCCCTTCGACCCGCCCGCCGTGGCCGTCCATGGTCCCGGCCTTGAACATGGAATTGAGCACGGCTTCCTCGGTCGCCTCGACCGCCGCCTGGAAGAGCGGCGAGACGAGGTCGTTCGGCAATTCGCTGGCCGCGCTCACGCCCGAACGCCGCGCGGGCGTGCGCCGCACCGTCTCCGAGGTCGAGAAGGCGACCGCATAGTCGCCCGAGCCGCCCGTGATCGGCGACCCCGTCCTGGCGATGCCCAGGAACGTCCGCCGCGCCAGCCGGCGCAGGTTGCGGTCCGACAGCGGCGCGTCGGTGGCGACGACGATCACCACCGAGCCGTCCCCCGCCGCCGACTGCAGCTCGTCCTTCAGATAATAACGGCCGAGCCGCTGCCCGACCGGCACGCCGGCGACGCTGAGCACGCCGCCGTAATTGCTCTGCACCAGCACGCCCACCGTATAGCCGCCGAGCCGGGCCGGAAGCCGCCGCGAGCTGGTGCCGATGCCGCCCTTCCAGCCGAACGCGACGGTGCCCGTGCCCGCGCCGACCGCGCCTTCGGCGACCGGGCCGCTCCGCGCCGCGGCGATCGCAGCCAAGGCGTCGGCCTTGGTCACCCGGCGGCGGCGGATGTCGTTCAAGCGACCGTCGTTGGTCTCGCCGACGACGGCGTTGACCGACCGCACCTCGCCATTGCCCGGCTGGCCGAGCGTCCACTCGATCGCCGCCGCCGCCGCTTCGGGAACCGACAAGGTGTTGGTCAGCAGGATCGGCGTCTCGATCTCGCCGAGCTCGTCGATCTGCGTGCTGCCCATGAACTTGCCGAAGCCGTTGGCGACCGCGAAGCCGGCCGGCAGCTTGTCCTGGAACAGGTTGCCGGGGTGCGGCAGCACGGCGGTGACGCCGGTGCGGATGCCCGGCCCGTCGATGATGGTGGTGTGGCCGACGCTGACCCCGGCGACGTCGGTGATCGCGTTGAGCGGCCCCGGCCTGAGGATGCCGGTGACGACCCCGGCCTCTCGCGCCCGCGGGCGCGGCGCTGCGCTGTCAGCCGGCGCGGCCACGGCGAGCGCCAGCAATGCACCCAACGAAGCCTTTGCCAGCCGCATCAAGCCCCATCTCCTGTCCCCGCCAGGCCCCCTACTCCGCCGCCTCGCCGCGCTGCACCTCGGCGCGCACGAGCAGCTCGCGTCGGACGCCGTAATAGCTCAGCACCGCCCGCTACGCCTCGCAAAATTTCGAGGCAAGACGGTTGGTTCCGCCGTTCCGGGAAGCTGGGCGAGATGAACCCCTGCCAGCTCACTACGGGTGGGCCCCGGGACCCGCTCGATGCTGCGGGTGACGCCGGGTCAATGCCCCTTGCGGGTGGTCTGCTTGCCGATCTGCCGGTCGTAGGCGGAAAGCGCCTTGTCGGTGGCCGAAGCCACGGCCGCTTCGAGGCTGGCCGCTTCGTCCGTCGCCGAAATCGGCTGCATGCCGTTGGGCCGAAGCTCGACCGCGCACCTCAGATGGTCGCCGCCGCGCGGACCGTTGACGTCGCCGACGTGGACCTCGACGCGCGACAGCCGGTCGACGATGCGGTCGAGCCGCGAGCGCACGATCGTCTCGACGCTGGCGGCGAGATCGGCATGTCCGTCGACGCGATTGTCGCTGTTGAACTGGAATTGCATGATGTCCCCTACTTCTCGTTGCGCGGTGCGGGCGCTGGATCGCTTTCGCGACGCGTGCTGTTCGTCGCGGTCGCGGTCGCCGCCTCGGCCTTTTGCCTGCCGCGGCGGTTGACCGTTCGCAGCCGCTTCATCAGCGCACCTTCCTGGAGCGTTCGAGCACCGGGCGATGTCCCTCGGCATCGAAGGCGCCGGACGGGGGATAGTCCGGACGCGGATTGGGATCGAGCCCGGTTGCGGCATGATCCTCGGCGGCCGGATGGTCGGGCGGCGCGGCGCCGGCCGCTTTCACCTCCATGGCCCTGGCCGCCAAGGCGGCCTGGTCGTCGTTGCTGGCTTGCTTGCTCACCGGCTTTCCTCTCGCGTCATGGTCCTGCGGCGGACGCATGATGCGCGTCCGCCGCAAGCCGCTTCATTTCCTGTCGGTGCCGATCGCGTCGCGCACGCTGTCCTTGACGCTTCCCCAGCTGTTCTGGAGCTTGCCTTCGGCCTGGTCGCCCTGGCCGTCGCGCTTCATCTTCTCGTCGCCGACGAGGCTGCCTGCACCCTCCTTGAGGCTGCCGCCCACCTTCTTCATGCTGCCTTCGGTGCGGTCGCTGTCGATGCCGGTCCTGTCATTACGATCGTTCATGTGGTCGTCCTTTCCTATTGGGTACCAACAACCAACCGTCCCGCTTTCGGAAAGTTCTGCAGCAGCTTACAATTATTTTGCGAGTTCCCGGCTCGCCACTAGTTGTTCGCACGAGTTCGCTACGGCAGCCGACGGCTGCAGACAAATGCCTGGAAATTCTCTCGGCTCTCGCAACTAATACTTGCGAATACTCTGCAGGTTTGCAGCTGTGACTATTCGGCCGCTTCGCTGCGCTGCACCTCGGCGCGCACGAGCTGGCCGCGCCCGACCCCGAAATAGCGCAGCCCCGCCCGCTCCGCCTCGCGCGGCTCGTAGACGTTGCGCAGGTCGACCAGCACCTTGCCGCGCAGGCATCTGGCGAGCTTGCCAAGGTCGAGCGCGCGAAACTCGTCCCACTCGGTGACGATCACCAGGGCGTCGGCCCCGTCGGCGGCGGCATAAGCGTCGCGCGCCATCGTCACTCCGGGCAGCATCGGCCCGGCA
>DATLFV010000095.1:0-11552 GCA_035540875.1 Sphingomicrobium sp.
ATGGTCGGGCGACATGTGGACGAGCCCGGTGCCGGCGTCGGTGGTGACGAAGTCGCCGGGCAGGAACGGGCGAGGTTTGGCGAAGAAGCCGCCGAGGTGGTGCATCGGGTGTTTCGCCATCGCGCCGACGAGAGCGGAGCCGTTAACGAACTGCGGCTCATCGCAAATGCAGCGGAATAGATGATCGAGTTCTGGGGTCTCGCTCGAGCGAGACAGGAACTCATTCCAACTTTTTAGGCCTGCGCCGGTGATGCGGCCGACAAATTGGGCGAGCAGATCCGGCTCTCTGGCTACCACGTACCGGCGCCCGGCCTTGTGGTCGAAGATCACCACGTACTCAACGTCCCTCGCGTAAGCGATCGCTTGGTTGACCGGGATCGTCCAGGGCGTGGTTGTCCACACCACCGCATGCGCTCCAACCAGCTCCGGCGCACCTGGACAAATCTCGATTTCGAACGCGACGTCGATCTGGGTCGAGGTGACGTCCTCATATTCGATCTCGGCCTCGGCGAGCGCGGTCTTCTCGACCGGGGACCACATC
Organism: Sphingomicrobium sp.; assembly: GCA_035540875.1. GTDB lineage: Bacteria > Pseudomonadota > Alphaproteobacteria > Sphingomonadales > Sphingomonadaceae > Sphingomicrobium. The sequence goes on from DATLFV010000095.1 coordinate 542, forward strand.
ACCGGCTTGGCGCCGCGGTAGAGCTGGCCGCTTTCGGCGAACTTCATCAGCTCGGCGACGATCGTCGCCTCGGCGTCGAAGTTCATGGTCAGATAGGGGTTGGCCCAGTCGCCGGTGATGCCGAGGCGCTGGAACTGCTCGCGCTGAACGTCCACCCATTGCGCTGCATAGGCGCGGCACTCGGCTCGGAATTCGGCCGGCGGGACCTCATCCTTGTTGAGCTTCTTCTTGCGATACTGCTCCTCGATCTTCCACTCGATCGGCAGGCCGTGGCAGTCCCAGCCCGGCACGTAGGGCGCGTCACGCCCAAGCAGGGTCTGCGAGCGCACGACCATGTCCTTGAGGACCTTGTTGAGCGTGTGGCCGATGTGGATGTCGCCGTTGGCGTAGGGCGGGCCGTCGTGGAGGATGAATTTTTTCCGTCCAGCGCGGCTCTTGCGGATTTGCCCGTAGAGGTCCTGTTGCTTCCAGCGCGCGAGGATTCCCGGCTCCTTCTGCGGCAGGCCGGCCTTCATCGGGAAGTCGGTGCGCGGCAGGAAGACGGTGTGCCGGTAATCGGGCTTGGCGGGGGCGTCGGACATTGCGCGGCGCTCTAGCGGGAGGGTGGGGGAATGCAAATGGCGCGCTCCTCTCCGGGACGGGGAGGTGGCAGCCCGTCAGGGCTGACGGAGGGGGTTGCCCGCTGCGCTGCCCCCTCCACCATGCTTCGCATGGTGTCCCTCCCCGTCCCGGGGAAGAATGTCGAGCAGGCGGCGCGCTTCGGCTTCGTCGGCCTGCATCTGCGCGGCGAGCGCCTCCGTGCTGTCGAACTTCTCCTCGGCCCGCAGATAATGATGAAGCGCGACCTCGATGGTGCGGCCGTAGAGGTTGCCGTCGAAGTCGAACAGAAAAGCTTCGAGCAGCTCGCGCGGCGGCGAGAAGGTCGGGCGGACGCCGAGGCTGGCGACGCCGGCATGCTCGCTGCCGTCTTCGAGCCGCACGCGCACGGCGTAGATGCCGTAGGCGGGGCGCTGGTACTTGCCGAGCTCGACGTTGGCGGTTGGAAAACCGAGGGTGCGGCCGCGGGCGTCGCCGCGCACGACCTCGCCCCCAATCGCGAACGGGCGGGTGAGCAGGCGGGTGGCGGTGCCGGGATCGGCGGCGGCGAGCGCCTCGCGGATGCGGCCCGAGGAGACGCGGGCGCCGTCGAGCAGCACCGGCGCCACCGCCTCGGCGGCGATGCCGTGGCGGGCGCCGAGTTCGCGCAGCAGCTCGACATTGCCGCAGCGGCCCTGGCCGAAGGTGAAGTCGTCGCCGGTGACGATGCCGGCGGCGCCGATGCGCCTGGCGAGCAGCGCGACGAACTGCTCGGCGCTGGTCGCGGCGAGGGCGGCGTCAAAGCGGAACACCAGCATCGCGTCGGCGCCGGCCGCGGCGAACAGGCGCTGGCGCTGGTCGAGGCTGGTGAGGCGGAAGGGCGGGACGTCGGGCTTGAAGAAGCGCACCGGATGCGGGTCGAAGGTGGCGACGATCACCGGCCGGCGTTCGTGGTGGCCGCGCGCCACGGCGCGGCTGACGACGGCCTGGTGGCCGAGGTGGAAGCCGTCGAAATTGCCGAGCGCGAGGATGGCGCCGCGGAGCTGTTGGGGGATGGGATCGTCGAGGGTCAGGCGCTGCATTGGCGACGCGCTCTAGTCGGCTTGACTCAGGTCGTCCACGATCCTATCTGCGGCCTATCCCGATCCACCGGTGTTCCGGCGGCGCATTCGTGCGCGCGTCGGATTTTCGTTTAGGGCGGGTTTTCTAGCGACGAGATGGGGCATGACGACCATGCCCCGTGGAGCTAAAAGAAGGACCAAGAATGGCTCGTATTGCCGGGGTCAACATCCCCACCAACAAGCGTGTCGAGATCGCGCTGACCTACATCCACGGAATCGGCCGCACCACGGCCAAGCAGATCACCGAGAAGCTCGGAATCGCCTCCGAGCGCCGGGTCCAGGATTTGACCGACCAGGAAGTCCTGCACATCCGCGAGGCGATCGACGCCGACCAGACGGTCGAGGGCGATCTTCGCCGCCAGACCGCGATGAACATCAAGCGGCTGATGGACCTCGCCTGCTATCGCGGGCTTCGCCACCGCAAGGGCCTGCCGGTCCGCGGCCAGCGCACGCACACCAACGCGCGCACTCGCAAGGGCAAGGCCAAGCCGATTGCGGGGAAGAAAAAGTAATCGAAGTCCGGGGGACTTCGATCTTACTTTCTCTCCAAACCGCTTTTCAGCTTCGATAAGGATTTAAGGTCTATGGCACGCGAACCTCAGCGCATTCGGCGGCGCGAGCGCAAGAACATCACCGCCGGCGTCGCGCATGTGAACGCCAGCTTCAACAACACGATGATCACCATTACCGACGCGCAGGGCAATGCGATTGCCTGGTCGAGCGCCGGCATGATGGGCTTCAAGGGCAGCCGCAAGTCGACGCCCTACGCGGCGCAGGTCGCCGCCGAGGATGCCGGCAAGAAGGCCGCCGAGCATGGCGTCCGCACGCTCGAGGTCGAGGTCAAGGGGCCCGGATCGGGCCGCGAGAGCGCGCTCCGTGCGCTGCAGGCGGTCGGCTTCCAGATCACCAGCATCCGCGACGTGACCCCGATCCCGCACAATGGCGTGCGGCCGAGCAAGCGCCGCCGCGTGTAAGCTTTCGGCCAAAGGGGACTTTGGCCGAGGGTAGAAACAAGAATTCAAACAGGGGATGCGGGACGCCGCTCCCCGCACTGCCAAGGGATGAACATGGCCGTCAACGCGAAGAACTGGCAGGAACTCAAGAAGCCCAACGCGCTCGAGCGCAAGCAGGCCGGCGGCGACGCCCGCCGCCGCGCGGTGTTCGTGGCGGAGCCGCTCGAGCGCGGCTTTGGCATGACGCTCGGCAACTCGCTGCGCCGGGTGCTCCTCTCCTCGCTGCAGGGCGCCGCCGTCACCTCGATCCGCATCGAGGGCGTGCTTCACGAGTTCAGCAGCCTCGCCGGAGTGCGCGAGGACGTCACCGACATCGTGCTCAACGTCAAGCAGATCGCGCTGAGGATGGAAGGCGAGGGCCCCAAGCGCCTGAGCCTGTCCGCGACCGGCCCGGCCGACGTGACCGCCGGCATGATCCAGACCACGGGCGACATCGAGGTCACCAACCCCGACCAGCTGATCTGCCACCTCGACGAGGGCGCGACGCTCAACATGGAGCTGACCGCCGACATCGGGAAGGGCTACCAGCCGGCCGCAGCCAACCGCCCGGCCGACGCGCCGATCGGCCTGATTCCGGTCGACGCGCTCTACAGCCCCGTGCGCCAGGTCGCCTACAAGGTCGAGAACACGCGCGTCGGGCAGGAGCTCGACTATGACAAGCTGACGCTGACCATCGAGACCGACGGCACCGTCAGCCCCGAGGACGCGCTCGGCTATGCCGCGCGGATCCTGCAGGACCAGCTGCAATTGTTCGTCCACTTCGACGACAGCGCCGTGCGCAGCGCCCCGAGCGCGGCGATGATCGGCGCCACGGCGGCGATGCCGGCCGAGCCGAGCACCGACACCAACCAGCTCAACCGTTACCTGCTCAAGAAGGTCGACGAGCTCGAGCTCAGCGTGCGCAGCGCCAACTGCCTGAAGAACGACAACATCATCTACATCGGCGACCTCGTCCAGAAGACCGAGGCCGAGATGCTGCGGACCCCCAACTTCGGCCGCAAGAGCCTCAACGAGATCAAGGAAGTCCTTGCCTCGATGGGCCTGCGCCTCGGCATGGACATCCCCGGCTGGCCGCCGGAGAACATCGAGGAAATGGCCAAGAAGCTCGAGCAGGAGATGCTGGGCTGAAGCGCCGAGTTTAGCGAAGCGGCTGCGAAACAGCCGCAAGCTAAGCGAGAGACGCGCCCACCCGTCCGACCTCACGAATTCACTTCGTGACGGCTAATCTTCGAAAGGGCCGTCCCGCCCGGGGCGGCCCTTTTCTTATGCGGCGATGCTGGGCGCGGCCGCCTCCTGGCGGCTGGCCTTTAGCACCGTTGATTTCCTACCCGTTGCAGAGGATTGAGCGCCGTAGCGGGCCGCGGGCGAATCGCCGCTTCGGCCGCCGGAGGGGTGGGCGAAGTGGACATGCAGACTCAGCAGGTTGCGGCGACCGGGATCAGCGGTCTCGACGACGTGCTCGCCGGGGGCCTGAGCCGCGGCCGCGTGTTCCTGCTCGAGGGCAGCCCGGGCACCGGCAAGACCACGGTGGCGATGCAGTTCCTGCTGGCCGGGGCGGCGGCCGGCGAGCGCTGCCTGTACATCACCTTGTCGGAGACCGAGGACGAGCTTCGCGCCAGCGCCGCCTCGCACGGGTGGGCGCTCGACGGGGTCGAAGTCTTCGAACTGGTGCCGCCGGAGAACCTGCTCGACGACGACCAGCAGCAGAGCCTGCTCTATTCCTCCGACCTCGAGCTTGGTGAGACCACCAAGCGCATCTTCGAGGTATTCAAGGAGGCGCAGCCGCAGCGGGTGGTGCTCGACAGCCTGTCGGAAATCCGGCTGCTGGCGCAAAGCTCGCTTCGGTACCGGCGCCAGATCCTGGCGCTCAAGCATTATTTCGCGAAGCAGAACACCACCGTGCTGATGCTCGACGACCTGACCAGCGAAGCGCATGACAAGACGGTGCACAGCGTCGCCCACGGCGTCATCACGCTCGAGGAGATGGCGCGCGAATATGGCTCCGAGCGGCGGCGGATGCGTGTCGTCAAATATCGCGGCCGCAAGTATCGCGGCGGCTTTCACGACTTCACCATCAATACCGGCGGCGTCCGGGTGTTCCCGCGGCTGGTATCGGCGGAGCATCGCAAGAGCTTCGGCCGCGAGCCGCTGCCGAGCAATTCGGCGGAGCTCAACGCCTTGCTGGGCGGCGGCGTCGAGCGCGGCTCGAGCGTGCTGATCCTGGGGCCGGCGGGGACCGGCAAGTCGCTTCTGACGCTGACGTTCGCGCAAGGGGCGGCCGAGCGCGGCGAGCGCGCGGCGATGTTCGTGTTCGACGAGGAGATGGGGCTGCTGATCGACCGCGCGCGGGGGCTCGGGATCGACCTCCAGCAGATGGTCGACGAGAGGCAGCTTTTCCTCGAGCAGGTCGACGCCGCGGAAATGACCCCGGGCGAATTCTCCGAGCGGGTGCGGCTGTGCGTCGAGGAGCACCAGGTGCGCACGGTGATCATCGACAGCCTCAACGGCTACCAGGCGGCGATGCCGGGCGAGAATGCGCTGGTGCTGCACATGCACGAGCTGCTGCAATATCTGAACCGCCACGGGGTGACGAGCTTCCTGACCGTCGCGCAGCACGGGCTGGTCGGCGACATGAAGGCGCCGGTCGACGTCACCTATCTCGCCGACACTGTGGTGCTGCTGCGCTATTTCGAGGCGGGCGGGCGGGTGCGGCGGGCGATCAGCGTCGTCAAGAAGCGCACCAGCGCGCACGAGGACACGATCCGCGAATATCGCATCGACGGGAATGGGATCACGCTTGGCGAGCCGCTGATCCAGTTCCAGGGTGTGCTGCGCGGGGTTCCGACCCTCGTCAGCGAGGAGGCGCGGCTGCTTGGAGACGCGCGGCCTTGAGCGATGCCCCCGCCCAGGCGCTGATCCTCGCACCGATCGGGCGCGACGCCCAGGTCGCGGCGGCGATGCTGGCGGAGGCGGGCATCGCCAGTCTTGTCTGTTCCGACATTTCGGCAATGGTCGAGTGCCTCGACAAGGGCGCGGGTTTTGCGTTGGTCACCGAGGAGGCGCTGCGCGGCGCCGACCTGCGGGCGCTTCGCCACTGGATCCTGTCCCAGCCCGAATGGTCGGACTTCCCGTTCGTGCTGCTGACGCTGCGCGGCGGCGGGCTCGAGCGCAATCCGCTCGCCGGCCGCTATCTGGAGACGCTGGGCAACGTCACCTTTATTGAGCGCCCATTCCACCCGACGACCCTGATCAGCCTTGCCAAGGCGGCGCTGCGCGGGCGGCGGCGGCAATATGAGGCGCGGGCGCGGCTGCTCGAGCTCCGGCAAAGTGAAGAGCGCTATCGTCACATCGTCGAGGGCGCCGAGGACTTTGCGATCATCATGGTGGACGAAAAAGGCATCGTCACCAGCTGGAACAGCGGCGCCCAGCGCATCACCCAGTTCACCGCCGAGGAGGCGATCGGCGCCTATGGCGACTTCTTCTTCATCCCCGAGGACCGCGAGGACGGCGCTCCCGAGTACGAACTGGCCAAGGCGCTGGACGAGGGACGTTCGCTCAACGAGCGCTGGCACCAGCGCAAGGACGGCAGCCGCTTTTGGGCATCGGGGTTGACCATGCACCTCGACCAGGGCGGCTATCTCAAGATCTTTCGCGACCGCACCGCCGAGCATGAGGCCGAGGCGGAGATCCGCCAGCTCAACGACACGCTCGAAGCGCGGGTGGCGGCGCGCACCGAGGAGCTGGTCCAGGCGCAGGAAGCGCTTCGCCAGAGCCAGAAAATGGAGGCGATCGGCCAGCTGACCGGCGGGGTCGCCCACGATTTCAACAATCTGCTAACGCCGATCGTCGGCAGCCTCGACCTGCTGCAGCGCCGTGGCTTGGGCAATGAGCGCGAGCAACGGCTGATCGAGGGCGCCTTGCAGTCGGCGGAGCGCGCCAAGATCCTGGTGCAGCGGCTGCTGGCCTTTGCGCGCCGGCAGCCGCTTCAGCCGACTGGCGTCGACCTTGCCAAGCTGGTCGCGGGAATGGCCGACCTCGTCGCCCGAGCCTCCGGCCCGCGGGTCCACGTCGCCCTCGAGATGGCGCCGCGCCTGCCGGCGGTGAAGACCGACCCCAACCAGCTCGAGATGGCCATCCTCAACCTCGCGGTGAACGCCCGCGACGCGATGGAGCAGGGCGGCACGCTCACCATCAGTGCCGAGCTCGAGGAGGTCGGCGCCGACCATCGTGCCGGCCTCGACCCCGGTCGCTACGTGCGGATGTGCGTCGCCGACACCGGCTGCGGCATGGACGAGGAGACTTTGAGCCGCGCCGCCGAGCCCTTCTTTTCGACCAAGGGGGTAGGCAAGGGCACCGGGCTTGGCCTGTCGATGGTTCACGGCCTCGCCGCCCAGCTCGGCGGCGCGATGGCGATCGACAGCGCGCCCGGTGCCGGCACGAGGGTCGAGCTCTGGTTGCCGGTGGCTGACGAGGGCGCGAGCGCGCGGGAGCGGCCCGGCGAGGTCGAGGAGCGGCCGGGGGCCGGCACGGCCCTGCTGGTCGACGACGAGGATTTGGTGCGGATCAGCACCGCCGACATGCTGTCCGAGCTTGGCTATGCGGTGGTGGACGCCTGCTCCGCCGAGGATGCGCTGCAGCTGTTCGACCAGGGGCTGGAGCCCGACTTGCTGGTCACCGACCATCTGATGCCCGGAATGAGCGGCGCCGAACTCGCCCGCGAAATGCGCAGCCGGCGCCCGGACCTGCCGGTGCTGCTGGTCTCGGGCTATGCCGAGACCGAGGGGCTCGACGAGACCCTGCCGCGGCTGACCAAGCCGTTTCGGCAGAAGGAGCTGGCGGCGAGCGTTGCGGCGCTGGCGAGAAGCGGCGACTGAAGAGCAACGGACATGGGCGAGAAGTTCGAGCGGCACCGGCAGCCGTGGCGGCAGGACGAGATCCAGAAGCTGCATCAGCTCGCCGGCAAGGGCATGTCGCTGCGGGCGATCGCGAAGGCGCTGACCCGAAGCGAGGAATCGGTCAAGGACCGCGCCAGGGCCGACCGGCTGACGATCGCCAAGCTGCGCTAGGCTGGCAGCGCCAGCGCTGCAAGCCGCGCCAGGCCGGCGCCCTCCTCGCGGAGCAGCAATGCCGCCGAGGCGACCAGGAAGCCGGCGAGGCCGATCAGCCACGGTTCCAGGCGGATTGCGCGGCGACGCCATGTGCCACGCGCTGCAACAGACCAAGCCTGGATCGCCATCCCACCGCCTCCCGTGCCGCTGACGAGCCCTGATCATCGCGATCGGCGCGCGCTCGGGAAGGTGCAGCGAGCAACGCAACCGTTGCAGCGCAAGCGTGCAAGGGTTGCTCGGGGTTCGGAAGGGGCGGCGGCGCAAGCGGCGTAGCGCCGGCGGCTGGTTATCCCTGGAGGTCGCCCGAGGGGCTGGCTCCACGCGACAGCATGCCCGAGGCCATCAGGAACATGTCGCCGCCGGCCTCGGCGGCGGCGGGCCCGACGTCGCGAAGCAGGTGGCGCCGGACATCGTCGGTCACCTGGCCGTCGGCAGCGAAATCGCGCTGCAGCAGCTCCGCGAAGGTGGCGTCGTCGGCATCCGCGTCGCCGGTGAGATCGCCGATCCGCTCGATGATCACCGGCACGGCGCAGGGCGTCCGCGCGGCATCGAACCCCGACAGCATGAGCAGGCCGTCGAGCAGCATCGCCTTGGGCAGGGGAACGCCCTTGAAGATGAAGAACAAGGGGGTGCAGCCGACGCTGTCGGAGAGCATGGCGAACAGATTGCCCTCGCTGACGAAGCCCCAGCCGTCGAAGGCGAGGCCCGAGCTTCCCACCCGCACTTCAAGGAAGCCGTTGGCGGCCGGGCGGAAGATGCCATAGCCGAAGAACAGTTTGCCGGGCATGATCGCCGAGGGGCGCGTCGAGCGCCAGAAGCCGGAATAGGCCGGCGCCTTGCGCTGGGTCTCGGCCTGGGCGTGCACCAGGCAGCCAAGCGGCAGGCTGGGGATGGTCTCGTCCGGCTCGGGCAGCAATGCGGTCGGCAGATCGACGCCGAACAGCTGCGCGAAGGAGGGAAGATCGCGCTCCCAGTCGAGCATGGTGAAGCCGGCGACCTGACGCGCGACGAGCCTGGTGATCTCGCTGAGATTATGTTCGGACGGGTGGACCGAGCCGCTCGCCCAGCGGCCGACGAGCGACTTGTCCACGCCGAGCTGGGAAGCGGCGCGCCCGCGGCTCAGCCCGAGCGCCTGCAGCGCGAGCCGAAAGCGAATGGCGAATTCGTCTTTCCCCTGCATGCCCAAGCTATCCCGCAACGGGCGAGCGGCTGCAACTTTTTAGAAGAGCGCGCGGGGCGAGGAGGTTCGGCTATTGCGCGGCCTGGCGGCGGCGGGCCAGGTGCCATTCGGGCGCCCTGTCGGAGGCGCGCAGGCGCGCTTCCTCCACAGCCATGTAATCGCGGGTGATGGGCAAGGCGTCGCGGCGCTTGAGATATTGCACTTGGAAGTTGACGAAGGCGCCGTAGCGAAAGCCGGCTTCCGCGCCGGCGAGATAATAGCGCCACATCCTGAGGAAGCGCTCGTCGTACATGCGGACGATCTCGTCGCCGGCGGCGTTGGTGCGCGCGTACCACTCCTGCAGCGTGAAGGCGTAATGGCTGCGCAAGGTTTCGACGTCGGAGACGATCAGCCGGTGCCGCTCGGCCTCCGCCACCAGCTCCGACAGGGCCGGTATGTAGCCGCCGGGGAAGATGTACTTGCGAAGCCATTTGTCGGTGACCCCGGGCGCACCCATCCGGCCGCAGCAATGCGAGACCATCACCCCCTCGGGCGCAAGCAGTTCGCGGCACCTGGCGAAGAAGCCCGGGAAGTGCGGGGTGCCGAGGTGCTCGATCAGGCCGACGTTGACGATGCGGTCGAACTGCCCGGTCAGGTCGCGATAGTCCATCAGCTCGAACTTGACGCGATCGGATACGCCGGCGGCCGCGGCCCGCTCTCGCGCGCAGGCGATCTGGTCCGGCGCGAGCGCGACGCCGAGCACGTCGACGTCGTAATGGCGGTGCAGGTAGAGCGCCATTCCGCCCCACCCGCAGCCGATGTCGAGCACTGTCATGCCGGGCTTCACATGAAGCTTGGCGGCGATGTGCGCCTTCTTGTCGAGCTGCGCCTGCTCAAGGCTGTTCGCGGGGTCGCGGAAATAGGCGCAGGTATATTGCCGGTCCTCGTCGAGGAACAGCTCGTAGAGCAGGCGCGAGAGGTTGTAGCTGTACTCGGCATTGCGGCGGGCGCGCGGCCTGCGGTTCACCCGGTCAAGCCGGCCGAGGATTTCGCTCGCGGCGCGGCGCACGGGACCCTTGGGCATGATCCAGTCGTCGGCACCGAACGGCGCGTTCCAGGAGGCGAGCAGCGCAAGCTCCCGGATGTCGCCGCGCTCGACGGTCAGCCGCTTGTCCATATAGGCCTCGCCAAGGCCGAACTGGGGGTCGCGGGCGATCGCGAACGCCGTGCGGCGGTCATGCAGCCGGACGCGGATAGGGGTCGGGAAATTCGCGTCGGGCTTGCCGTAGCGATATTCCCTGCCGGCATGATCGACGACGATCAGGCAGCCGCGGCGGATCGATTTGCGCAACAGAAGATCAAGCAGCCACATCGCCGCGCTCCACCCCGACCCGCTGCGAAACTGAAGGATCGGGAAGCTGCTGACAAGCGGAGCGGCCGGCCGCCGGGCGCGTCGCGCCGAAGCCGCGGCTAATAGGGCAGCGCCGTGGCCAGCGGCTCGCTCGCCGGCGCGAAGCGGCGCATGGTGTTGGCCTCGGCCAGCTCGCGCTCGGCCTGTTCGACGGCTGCCGCAATCTCCTCGCCGGTGGCCGCGCGCGTCGGGGCGCGGCCGCAGGCGGGCAGCGCCGCCATCGCTCCGAGGCTGCAGGCGGCGGCGAACAGAAATTGTGTCTGGGTGGCCATTGCACTTCCCCCGGCGACACCGCTGGCGGCATCGCGCAGACCCGCTTTGGCCATGAGACCGGGGGCCGGGGAAGGTGCAGCGGCAAACGCAACCGTTGCAGGACCAGCGTGCAATCGTTGCACGCGATCGGAAGTTGCGCAGCGCCGCTAAAGTCGCGCTTGCCAGCCCTACTGAATCGGCTCAAGTTCACGCCGGGGAGTGGCTTTTTCCATGAAACTGTACCGGGTGAACAAGCTCGCCAAGCCTGGCGGGGTGGTAGTCAAGAAGAAGGACGTGCTCGCGCCGTCCGACTCGGCGGCCGTGCAGCAGGCGGCGGACAGCCCGGACTGCCCGATCTGCGACGTGCTGAG
>DATLFV010000096.1:0-2153 GCA_035540875.1 Sphingomicrobium sp.
GTAATGCGCTGCCCATTTTGCGCGCATGAAGACAGCCAGGTGAAGGACAGCCGCCCGTCCGAGGACGGGGCTGCGATCCGGCGGCGGCGGCAGTGCGAGGCGTGCGGCGCGCGCTTCACCACCTTCGAGCGGGTCCAGCTGCGCGAGCTGACGGTGATCAAGAAGGACGGCAAGCGCGAGCCGTTCGACCGCGCCAAGCTCGAGCGGGCGATCGGCCATGCCGCCCGCAAGCGCGACATTCCGCCAGCCAGAATCGAGCAATTGGTCAGCGGCGTCCAGCGCCAGCTCGAGACCCGCGGCGACGAGGTCCCGACCAGCGCGATCGGCGAAGCGGTGATGACCGGCCTCAAGACCCTGGACCATGTCGCCTACATCCGCTTCGCGAGCATCTACAAGGACTTCTCCGACCCCGGCGACTTCGCCAAGATCGCCGAGCGCGTCGAAAAGGAGGCGGTGCCGCCCGGCCAGGATAAATTGCTGTGAGCTTCTGGGCCTATATCCTGCGCTGCGCCGACGGCAGCTATTATGCCGGTCACAGCGACGATCTCGAACGCCGAGTTGGCGAGCACGAGGCGGGGCTGGTGGAGGGCTACACGCAAGACCGGTGGCCGGCCAAGCTGGTCTGGTCGCAGGAGTTCACCACCCGCGACGAAGCCCTCGCCGCCGAACGCCAGATCAAGGGGTGGAGCCGAGCCAAGAAGGAAGCGCTGATCAAAGGCGACTGGGAGGGCGTGCAGGCGCTCGCTCGCAAGCTCTTCCTTCGATACGCCGGTTCGACAGGCTCACCGGCTACTCAGGACGAACGGGAACAAACCGCCCCGTTGGCCCTGAGTAGCGGACTGAGCAAAGCCGAAGGCCGCGTATCGAAGGGTCCCGGCAGCCCAGCAGCAGGCGATGACCCGTTCGCCCTGAGTAGCGGACTGAGCGAAGCCGAAGGCCGCGTATCGAAGGGCCCCGTCATCGTCCTCGTCCGCCCGCAGCTCGGCCAGAACATCGGCAAGGCGGCGCGGGCCATGCTGAACTTCGGGCTCACCGAGATGCGGCTGGTTAGCCCGCGCGACGGCTGGCCGAACCCGGACGCCGGCCCTGCGGCCAGCGGCGCCGATGTGGTGCTCGCGCAGGCGCGAGTGTTCGCCACCGTCCAGGAGGCGGTCGCCGACTGCTCGGCGGTCTACGCCTCGACCGTGCGCCGCCGGGACCTCGTGCTGCCGGTGGTCGGACCTGAGGAGATGGCGGCGGGCATAGGTTCGCTGCCGGGCCGCAGCGCCATCCTGTTCGGCCCCGAGCGCTCCGGGCTGGAGACGGAGGAGGTGGCGCTCGCCAATGCCGTCGTGACGGTGCCGATCAACCCTCAGTTCGGCTCCCTCAACCTCGCCCAGGCGGTGATCCTGCTCGCCTACGAATGGTCGCGTGGGCAAGCGCTTGCCCAGCCGCCGGCGAAGGAAGGCGAGCCGCCGGCGCCGCACGGCGAGCTCGAGGGGCTGATCGGCCAGCTCGACGAGGCGCTCGCCGCCAAGGGCTACTACCACCCGCCGTCGCGGACGCAGGCGACCCGCAACACCATCCGCACCATCTTCACCAAGACCGGCTGGTCGTCGCGCGAGGTAAAGGCGGTGCGCGGCATCATCCGGGCGCTTGAAGGGCCACCGCGGCGGCGCTCAACTTGACCCCCGCACCACCCTCCTGTAGGGGCGCGCCTTCGCAATTGGCCCCGCACCCCGGTGAAGCGGCGGCCCTGCCCACATCAGTGCAAGCAGCGCGGCTCCGGGAACTGTACGTCACGCAATTGGAGTTGTGAAACATGTCGAAGCGCAGCAGCGCCAAGTACAAGCTCGACCGCCGCATGGGCGAGAACGTCTTCGGACGGCCCAAGAGCCCGGTCAACCGCCGCGAATACGGCCCCGGCCAGCACGGCCAGCGCCGCAAGAGCAAGATCAGCGATTTCGGCATCCAGCTTCGCGCCAAGCAGAAGCTCAAGGGCTATTACGGCGACATCACCGAGAAGCAGTTCAAGCAGACCTTCCAGCAGGCGAGCCGGATGAAGGGCGACGCTTCACAGAACCTGATCGGCCTGCTCGAGCGCCGGCTCGACATGGTCGTCTACCGCGCCAAGTTCGCGCCGACGATCTGGTCCGCGCGTCAGATGGTCAATC
>DATLFV010000097.1:0-29373 GCA_035540875.1 Sphingomicrobium sp.
GAAGAGTGCGCGCGGCATCGAGATGGCGGCGGCAGGCGAATCCGTGGTCATGGCAGCCGCCTAGACGCTGCAGCGGCGGCTGCAAAGCGCATGGGAGCCGTTGACCGGCCGCGCGGGGCGCGGCTAGGCGCGGGCAGGTGACTTCCCCAAAGCCCGAGATCGTGGCGATCGGCGACGCCATCGTCGACGTCATCGCCACCTGCGACGAACGCTTCCTCGAGGAGCGGGGCCTGCAGAAGGGATCGATGCGGCTGCTCACCCCGGACGAGGCGGACCGGCTCTACGCCGACATGGGCCCGACCCGGGAGACCAGCGGCGGATCGGCCGCCAATACCATGGCCGGGGTTGCCGCGCTCGGCGGCAGCGCCGCCTTCATCGGCCAGATCGCCGCCGACCAGCTCGGCACCATCTTCGCGCACGACATGACGACGCTGGGCGTCCGGTTCGACACGCCGCCGATCAGCGAGGGGCCGCCGACCGGCCGCTGCCTGATCCTGGTGACGCCCGACGCGCAGCGGACCATGAACACCTGCCCCGGAGCGAGCCACGAGCTGAGCGCCGCGGCGCTCGACGAGCGGCTGATCGGCGGCGCCTCGGTCCTGCTGCTCGAAGGCTATCTGTGGGGCCCGGAACGGCCGCGCGCGACCATGCTCCAGGGGATCGACATCGCCCGCCAAAGCGGCTGCAAGGTGGCGTTCACGCTTTCCGAAAGCATCTGCATCGCCGGGCGCCGCGACGGCTTCCTGAACATGATCGAGCAGGGGTCGATCGACATATTGTTCGCCAATGAGGACGAAGCGCTGCAGCTGACCGCGCGCGCCGATCTCGACGGTGCGCTCGACGAGCTGTCGGCAAAGGTGCCGACGCTCGTTGTCACCCGCGGCGCCGCCGGCGCCGTCGGAGTCGAGCAGGGTGCGCGCACCGCCGTGCCCGCAGTGCAGGTCGAGCGGGTGGTCGACACCACCGGCGCCGGCGACCTGTTCGCGGCCGGCTTTTTGACCGCGCGCTGCCGCGGCCAGTCGATCGAGCGCTGCCTGGGCGCCGGCGCCCGCGCCGCGGCCGAGGTCATCACCCATTTCGGCGCGCGCCCGGGCGCGGACCTCAGCAAATTGGTCGACCAGTGAGCGGGCCGCTGCGCAACCTGCGCCGGCTCGCGGTCTATTGCGGCTCGGCGAGCGGCACCGACCCGGCCTTCACCCATGCCGCGCGGGATCTTGCCGCGGCCATGGTCGAGCGCGGCGTCGACCTGGTCTATGGCGGCGGCCGCCTCGGCCTGATGGGCACGGTCGCCGACGCGGTGCTCGAGGCCGGCGGCCGGGTGTTCGGAGTGATCCCGCACGCGCTCGTCGATCTCGAGGTCGCGCACGCCGGGATCACCGAGCTGCACAAGGTCGCGACCATGCACGAGCGCAAGGCCAAGATGACCGAGCTGGCCGACGCGTTCGTCGCGCTGCCCGGCGGCATCGGCACGCTCGACGAATTGTTCGAGGCCTGGTCGTGGAACGCGCTCGGCTATCACGCCAAGCCGTTCGCCTTGCTCAACGTCGCCGGCTTCTGGGACCGCATGACCGACTTCCTCGACCATGCCGAGGCCAACGGCTTCGTGTCGCAGAAGCGGCGCGACCAGTTGCTGGTCGCGACCTCGCCGGACGAGGCGCTCGAGCTGCTGGACGAAGCGGCCGCGGGCGCGGCACAAGGTATGGTCTGGTAATTGGGCATGGTCTGGTAATTGGGCATGGTCTGGTAGGGCAGGGGGACCCAAGTGACTGAACGACTTCTGGGCGTGCTCGGCATTGCCGTGATCCTCGGCATCGCCTTCCTGTTCTCGACGAACAAGCGCGCCATCCGCCCGCGGGTGGTCGGCGCCGCCTTCGCGCTGCAGGCGGGCATCGCCTTCCTGGTGCTTTACACGTCCTGGGGCCGCGCCGGCATCGCCGGCCTGTCGAACGGCGTGTCCAACCTGCTCGGCTACGCCAACAAGGGCACCGAATTCCTGTTCGGGCCGAGCGCCACCAACCCGCTCGCCAACACCTTCGCCATCGCCGCTCTGCCGGTCATCATCTTCTTCGCCTCGCTGGTGGCGGTGCTTTACTATCTTGGCATCATGCAGCGGGTGGTGCGCTGGGTCGGCGGCGGCATCGGCTGGGTGACCGGCGTCAGCCGCGTCGAAGCGCTGGGTTCGGCCGCCAACATCTTCGTCGGCCAGTCCGAATCGCCCTTGGTGGTGCGGCCCTATCTCGCCGCCTTGCCGCCCTCGCGCCTGTTCACCCTGATGGCGGTCGGCATGGCCGGGGTCGCAGGAACCATCCTTGCCGCTTATGCGAGCCTGCTCGGCGAGCGCTTCCTGCCCTATTTGCTCGCCGCCGCCTTCATGTCGGCGCCGGGCGGCATATTGATGGCCAAGATCATCATGCCGGACGATCCGCCCGCCAAGGACGAGCTGCCGCTGGCGGGCGGCGCGACCGCGCTGACCACGGCCGACGAGCAGGTCGAGGTCGCCGAGACCTTCGAGGAGGGCGAGCGCCCGGCCAACATCATCATGGCCGCTGCGCAGGGCGCGCAGACCGGCGTCAAGCTGGCGGTCGCGGTCGGCGCGATGGTGCTGGCGTTCGTGGCTTTGGTGGCGCTGGCCAACGGCCTGCTCGGCGGCGTCGGCGGCTGGTTCGGCTATCCCGATTTGTCGTTCCAGCAGATCGTCGGCCTGCTGTTCCAGCCGGTCATGTTCCTGATCGGCATTCCCTGGGCGGAAGCAGGCACGGCCGGCGGCCTGTTCGGCACCAAGATCGTGCTCAACGAATTCGTTGCCTTCATCGACCTTGGCGGTATGCCGGCCGGGGCGCTGACCGAGCGCAGCCGCGCCATCATCACCTTTGCCCTGTGCGGCTTCGCCAATTTCAGCTCGATCGCGATCCAGATGGCGGTGACCGGCGGCCTTGCCCCCAACCAGCGGCCGGTGATCGCCCGGCTGGGCCTGCGCGCCCTGCTGGCCGGCAGCCTCGCCAATCTGATGAGCGCGGCGTTGGCGAGCTTGATGCTGCCTTAGGGTTTCACACGAAGGCACGAAGGCACGAAGAAGCCGACGATGACCGACATCGAAGAGCTTGCGCGGGTGGCGGTGGACTGTGGATTTCACATCCACAAGAAGCTCGGACCCGGATTGCTCGAAAGCGTCTATGAGGCTGTCCTGGCGGCCAGGCTCGAGCGCAGCGGCCTCAGAGTCGAACGGCAGAAGCCGATCGCCATCGAGTTCGAAGATCTGGTCATTGCCGACGGGTTCCGGGCTGACCTGGTGATCGATGACCGGCTCATCGTCGAGGTCAAGTCTGTCGAACGAACCGCACCGATTCATGCCAAGCAGTTGCTGACCTACCTCCGGCTTACGGAGCAACCCCTGGGGCTGCTCATGAATTTCGGATGCGAGACGTTCCGCGAGGGCGTCAAACGCGTGGTCAATGGCCCCTCCGCGTTCGTTCCCCCGCAGCAGCGTACGACATAATCCCCTTCGTGCCTTCGTGCCTTCGTGTGAAACAATTCTTCTGGCCCAAATGAGCCGTGTTCGCGTCGAACGCGGCGCTTGCGGGGCTGATGCTCCTTAGAGGTTTCACACGAAGGCACGAAGGCACGAAGGGACGAAGAGCCGGCGATGAGCGATGTTGCTTCCGAGAATCCTCCCCGGCACGGGGAGGTGGCAGCGCAGAGCGCTGACGGAGGGGGCTCTTCGGCTAGGACGACCCCCTCCACCATCGAATCTTCGTTCGATGGTCCCCCTCCCCGTTCCGGGGAGGACCTGTTAAGGTCTCCCTTATGGCTACCATCAATGCTGACAGCATCGCCTCGGTCTCGCTCGACGACGCCGACCGCGACCCGCAGGTTTTCGCCCAGGAGCTCGGCCGGAGCTTCGAGGATTATGGCTTCGCGATCATCGCCGACCACGGCATCCCCGACGAGCTGATCCAGCGGGCCGAGGACAAGGCGCGCGCCTTCTTCGCTCTGCCCGACGAGGTGAAGCGCCGCTATCACCTCGCCGGCACCGGCGGCGCGCGCGGCTATACGCCGTTCGGGATCGAGACGGCCAAGGGCGCCAAGGCGCACGACCTCAAGGAATTCTGGCACGTCGGGCGCGAGCTGCCGCCCGGGCATGCCTTCCGCGACCACATGCCCGACAATGTCTGGCCGGACGAGGTGGAGAGCTTCCGCGACACCTTCCGCGAGCTGTTCGCCACGTTCGACCGGACCGGCCTCAAGATTTTGCGGGCGATCGCCCGCTATCTGAAGATCGACGAGGATTATTTCGTCGACACGGTGCGCGACGGCAATTCGGTGCTGCGCCTGCTGCATTATCCGCCGATCGAGGGCGAGCCGGGAAGCCATGTCCGCGCCGGCGCGCACGAGGACATCAACACCATCACCTTGCTGCTCGGCGCCGACGAGGCCGGGCTCGAGCTCAAGACCAAAGACGGGCGCTGGATCCCGGTGTCGCCGCGGCCGGGCGAGCTGGTGGTCAATATCGGCGACATGCTGCAGCGGCTGACCAACGGCGTGCTGCGCTCAACCCCGCACCGGGTCGTCAACCCGCCGCCCGAGCGCCGCGGCCGCTCGCGCTATTCCATGCCCTTCTTCCTGCACTTCCGATCGGATTTCCGGATCGAGGCGCTGCCGGGCACGGTTCCGCCGGGCGAGCAGCCGAAGTGGCCGCCGATCACCGCCAACGACTACCTCCAGGAGCGGCTGCGCGAGATCAAGCTCGCCTAGTCGGCGTCGACGAGGTTGGCCGGGCCGAAGCCGTCGGGAATCAGCGCGCCGATCTTGTGGCGTTCGACGGCCGTGCCGTCGCCGCTGGCGCAGATGATCTCGATGTCGGTGCCCGACAGGCAGGCGGCCTCGAGGATCGCCTGGCGGCAGCCGCCGCAGGGCGTGCAGGCGAGCGCTCCGTTCAGCTTGCCGCCTTCGAGGCCGCCGCCGGCGACGGCGATGCGCGCGACCCTGGCGAGGCCGAATTTGTGCTGGGCGGCGGCAAGCGCGCTCTGCTCCGCGCACAGCCCAAGCCGGTAGCAGGCGTTTTCCATGTTGGCGCCGGTGACCAGCTCCCCCTCGACGCTCTCGATCGCGCAGCCGACGTGGAAGCGGGAGTATGGCGCATAAGCCTTCAGCGCCGCTTCACGGGCGCGGGCGACAAGCTCTTCCTCTGTCATGGAAATGACCTTAGGCGAGGGTATTCAGGAAATCACGCGCGGGCTCGATTGCGGGTACGTCACCCTGAACTTGCTTCAGGGCCCATCGATCCACCCGCGCCGACCATGGGGAAATGGATGCTGAAACGAGTTCAGCATGACGGAAAGGGTGCAATGATTGCTCGGCTTCTGTTTGCGGTCGCTGCGTCTGCGCTCGCCATGCTCCCCTCGCCTGCACTGGCGTGGGGCAAGACCGGCCACCGGGTGAGCGGTGCGATCGCCGACAAGCATCTGAGCGGGCTGGCGCGCGCGCACATTCGCGAGATCATCGGGGTCGAGAATCTGGTCGAAGCCTCGACCTGGCCGGACGAGATGCGGTCCAACCCGGACCCGTTCTGGCAGAAGACGGCGAACCCGTGGCATTATGTGACGGTCGGCGGGTTCGAATATGACCGCGCCCCGCCCGAGGGGGACGCGCTTGGCGCCCTGGCCTTCTTCCGCAGCCAGCTGCGCGACCCGGCGACCAGCCTCGAGCATCGGCAGCTGGCGCTGCGCTTCATCGTCCACATCATCGGCGACCTTCACCAGCCGCTGCACAACGGCCGTCCGGGCGACCGCGGCGGCAATGACGTCAAGGTGAAATGGTTCGGGCGGGACACCAATCTGCACGCGGTGTGGGATTCGGCCCTGGTCGACGACGCGGGCTATTCGTTCAGCGAATATGCCGAGCGGCTCAACCGGCACACCAAGGCTTCGGACGTGATTGGCTGGTGGACCGCCAACCCGCGCGACTGGATCCGCGAGAGCGTCCAGATCCGCGAGCGCATCTATCCGCCGGCGGGCAAGACCGAGCTCGGCTATGACTACATCTACCAGCACATGCCGACGGTCGAGCTGCGACTGAAGCAATCGGGGATCCGGCTGGCGGCCTATTTGAACGAGCTGTTCGCCGAGCCGATGCCGCAGGCGCGCAAAAGGTGAGCTGGCTCCTGCGCACGGCGGCGCTGGGGCTGCTGGCGCTCGGCGGCTGCGCGGCGCGGCCGGAGCCGCCGGTCGCGGCGGCGGCGCCGCTGCCGGTCGAGGTGCAGGTGCTTGCGATCAACGACTTCCACGGCAATCTCGAGCCGCCCCGGATCAGCGTCGAGGCGGGAACCGCCGAAGCGCCGCTCAAGGTGCCGGCGGGCGGGGTCGCGCATCTCGCCGCCGCCGCCAAGACGCTGCGCACGGGCCAGAAGTACAGCGTCACCGTCTCGGCCGGCGACATGATCGGCGGCACGCCCTTGCCCTCGGCTTTGTTCCTCGACGAGCCGGCGATCAGGGCGATGGAGGAGGTCGGCGTCGAATATAATGCCGTCGGCAACCACGAGTTCGACAAGGGCACGGCCGAGCTGCTGCGGATGCAGCGCGGCGGGTGCGAGAAACATACCACCAAGCAGCCGTGCCGGCTGGAGCGCTTCGACGGCGCCCGCTTCGCCTTTCTCGCCGCCAACGTGCTGACCGGGGACGGCCGGACTTTGTTCCCGGGAACGGCGATCAAGGACTTCGGGCCGGTGCAGATCGGCATCATCGGCATGACGCTCAAGGAAACCGCGACTTTGGTGGCGCCGGGCGGAGTGGCGGGCGTGCGCTTCGCCGACGAAGCGGCGACGGCCAATGCCGCGGTGCCGGCGCTCAAGGCGGCCGGGGCGGACGCGATCATGGTGCTGATCCACCAGGGCGTGCGGACGAAGGGCAATTACAACGACAAGAGCTGTCCGCAGCTTTCGGGCGACCTGCTGCCGATCATCGACCGGCTCGACCCGGCGGTCGACCTGGTGGTGTCGGGCCACACCCACGAGGCCTATGTCTGCGAGCTGCCGCGCGCCGGGCGGCGGCCGCTGCTGCTGACCAGCGCCGGGCGCTTCGGCACGTTGATCACCGACATCAGGCTGCGCTTTGCCGCCGACGGGACCCTGGTCGGTCACAGCGCGGACAATGTCATCGTCCAGGGCGAGGGCTATTCGGCCGGCGGCACGATCGTCCCCAAGGTGGCGAGCCTGCCCAGCTTTGCCGCCGACCCGGCCGCGCAGGCGATCGTCGACCGCTACGTCGCCGCCGCCGCTCCGGAGGCGGCGCGGGTGGTCGGACGCCTTGCCGGGGCGGTGACCAGGAAGGAGAATGCGGACCGCGAGCAGACCGCCGGCAATCTGATCGCCGACGCCCAGCTTGCCGCGGGCCGCGTCCATGGCGCTGAGATCGCCTTCATCAACTCGGGCGGCATACGCACCGACCTGATCCCGGCGCAGGACGGCAGCGTCACCTATGGGCAGATCTTCGCCATGCAGCCGTTCGGCAACAGCCTGGTGGTCAAGACGCTGACCGGCGCCCAGCTGAAGGCGCTGCTCGAGCAGCAATTCGCAAGCGGCACGAACACGGCCGAGAAGCCCAACATGCTGCTGACCAGCGCCGGCTTCTTCTTCGCCTACGACCTCGCACGTCCTGCCGGCGAGCGGATCGTGGCGATGCGGCTGGGCGGCCGGCCGGTCCAGCCGGGTGCGCGCTACCGGGTGGTCGTCAACAATTTCATGGCCAGCGGCGGCGACAATTTCACCGTGCTCACGGGCGGCACCGAGGCGAGCGACGCCGGGCTCGATCTCGATGCGCTGGAGGCGTTGCTGAAGCGCGGGGCGCGGGTGCCGGCGCTGGGCCGGATCGAGAACCGCACCGCCGGGCGCTAGCGGCCGGTGAAGCGGGGCGCGCGCTTTTCGAGGAAGGCGGCGACGCCCTCGCGATAATCGTCGGTGAAGCCGAGCCGGCGCATCGCGTCGCGCTGCCGGTCGAGCTCCTCGTCGAGGGTGAAGCGCCAGCTGTCGCGGATCATCTGCTTGATCGCGGTGAGGCCGAGCGGAGGCAAAGCGGCGAGCCTGGCGGCGAGGGCGTCGACCTCGGCATCGAGCGCCGCGTCGTCGACCGCCTTCCAGATCAGCCCCCATTCGGCGGCGCGCTCGGCCGGCAGCGGCTCGCCGGTCAGCGCGAGGCCGAGCGCCCGGGCCTGGCCGACGAGGCGCGGCAGCGCCCAAGTGCCGCCGCTGTCGGGGATCAGACCGATGGCCGAGAAGCTCTGGATGAATCTTGCGGACCTTGCCGCGACCACCAGGTCGCAGGCGAGCGCGATGTTGGCGCCGGCGCCCGCGGCGACGCCGTTGACGCGCGCGATCACCGGCTGGGGCAGCGAGGTGAGGGTGCGGATCAGGGGGTTCCAGCTCGCCTCGACCGTCGCCCCGAGGTCGACCGCCTCGCCCGGCGCGACGGCGCGGTCGTTGAGGTCCTGCCCGGCGCAGAAGCCGCGGCCGGCGCCGGTGATGACGAGCACGCGGGCGTCACCGAGGTTCGCGAGGGCATCGCGGAGCTCGGCGTGCATGGCCGCGGTGAAGCTGTTGAGGCGATCGGGGCGATTGAGGGTGATCCGGGCGACGCCGTCGGCCTCGCGGAAGTCGATGGTCTCGAAAGTGGGCATGATATTTCCAGGCTGCTTAGCGGAGGATCTCGGCGTCATAGGGCGCCTGCCGGATCCAGCGGCTGGCGATCCACTTGACGCCGCGGGTGATGGGCAGGCCGGCGTGGCGCATCCGCGGCTCGGGGTTGCCCCGGTCGTCGACGTTGCGGAAGAACAGGCAATCGCCGGGGCTGCCGCTGACGTCGATGCCGATTTGGGGAAAGTCGGTTTCTCCGCCCTCGTAGCCGGCGTTCAGCCAGACCAGGGCCGTCCACTGGCGCTGGTTGGCGGCGCCGGCAATGGCGTCGACATGGGGGCGGAATTCCTGCCCCTGGGCGTAGCACAGCACGTGCAGCGGCTCGCCGCACTCGACCCTCGTGCCGGTCAGCGCGGCAATGCGGCGGTTGATGGCGTGCACGACGAGGTTCTCCGCATCGGGGCCGAAGTTCATTCCGCGCGAGGTGCGCACCGGGTCGGGGCGCGGGCGGCGGGTGTGCGGGTCGATGACCATCGACGGCCGCAGCGCCGGCTCGGCGGCGCGCATCAGAAACGCGCACTCGTCGGCGCTGAGGAAGTTGCGCGCAAGCCGGATGACGGGATCGTCGGACACCACTTCGACGCCGGTGGCGGCTTCGCTCTCGGGCGGCATGGCATCGAGCAGCCGGAGCTGGGCGGCGATGGCCGCGTCCTCGCCCGCCAGGGGTTCGAGCATGCGCCGCGCCGCCGCCGGATCGGCCGGGCATCCGGTGCCGTTGCCGACCACGGTCGCGCGCAGGATCGCGGCGTCGCGGGAGCCCTTCTGCCCGGCAGCGGCGAGCAGGCGGTGGCAGGCGGCGACGTCGCGCGGGCCGTACAGGCCCCACAGGCGCCAGTTGGCGAGCACCAGCATGGCTTCGGGATCGTTCGCGGCCGCGGTTTCGACCAGCGCGATGCCCTCGGCCGCCTTGCCGGCACGCGCGAGCGCCTGAACCTGGTCCATGATGCCCATGGTCGGGCCTTAGCCGCTGCGCGACCTTTCGACGAGGCCACTTCTTCTCGGCGGATCGGCAGGCCATGAGGCCTTTCCTGCGTCATGCTGAACTTGTTTCAGCATCCATATTGATGGCAGCACCGCCGTTCACGAAAATGGACCCTGAAACGAGTTCAGGGTGACGGTAGAGGGCGGGAATGAACGCAGACGAACTTGCCCGGCGGGTCGCGCAGGCGATGCTGGCCGCGGAAGGGACCGGCCCCGCCTGGGGGATCACGATCGAGGAGGCGCGGGCCGGCTATGCCCGGCTCAGCATGACCTTGCGGGACGACATGCTCAACGGGCATGGCATTGCCCATGGCGGCATGGTGTTCGCGCTCGCCGACACGGCGTTCGCTTATGTGTGCAACGGCGGCAATGAGAAGGCGGTGGCGGCGCAGGCATCGATCGTCTTCCTCGGCAGCGCGGCGGCCGGCGAGACATTGATCGCCGAAGCGCAGGAGCTGGCGAGCGCCGGGCGCAGCGGAGTGACGCGAGTGGCGGTCCGCACGGCGGAAGGGCGAGCGGTCGCGGAGTTCACCGGCTATTCGCGGACGCTGGGCGGCGAGGTGGTGCCGGCCGCCTGATTCTTTGCGGCCGCCCCATTGTAAATGATGGTGCAGCGCACAAATGGCGGGGCTTCATGCCCGACCTCGCCATCCTCTACGAGCATCCGAGCTGGTTCGAACCCCTGTTCGCCGCGCTCGAGCGGCGCGGGATCGAATTTGTGAAGGTGCCGCTGGGCGACCATGGCTTCGACCTCGCCGACCCGCCGCCGGCGCCGGTGGTGCTCAGCCGGGTCGCGATGTCGGGCTTCCTGCGCGAGCCGGAGCATCCGATCTTCTATGCCGCGGCTTTGCTCGACCACTGGCGGCGCGGCGGAGCGACGGTGCTCAACGGGCCGGAGGTGATCGCCATCGACTCGTCGAAGGCGCGGCAGCTGTCGCTGATCGCCGCGCTCGGCTTTGCCATACCGGCGACGCGCGTGGTGCACCGGGTGGCCGATCTGCCCAGAGTGGCCGAGGGCATGGCTTTCCCGCTGCTGGTCAAGGCCAACATCGGCGGGTCCGGCGCCGGCATCACCCGCTACGGGTCGCCGGACGAGCTGGCACAATCGGTCGAGGAAGGCAGCGTTCCGCGCTCGATCGACCAGGTGCTGCTGCTCCAGGACTATGTACCCGCGGCCGGCGGCACGATCCTGCGCATCGAGACGCTGGGCGGGCGCTATCTCTACACTTTGGAGGTCGAAAGCAGCGGCGACAGCTTCGACCTGTGCCCGGCCGATGCCTGCCTGGCGCAGCCGGGGCGCGCGGCGATCGGGATGCGCGCGGTCGAGCCGCCGAAGGAGATCATCGCCGCGGCCGAGGCGATCGCTTTGGCCGCCGGGCTCGACGTCGGCGGAGTCGAGGTGGTGATCGACGCGCGCGACGGAGCGGCGCGTTTCTACGACATCAATGCCTTGTCCAATTTCGTCGCGAGGCCGCTCGAGGTGCTCGGCTGGGACCCGCACGAGCGGCTGGTGGACATGGTGGAACAGGCGATCAGGAAGGCGAAATCATGAGGTTCGGTTACTGGATGCCGGTGTTCGGCGGCTGGCTGCGCAACATCCCCGACGAGGGGATGGAGGCGAGCTGGGACTATGTGAAAAGGCTGACCCAGCGCAGCGAGCAGACCGGCTGGGACCTGACGCTCATCGCCGAGCTCAACCTCAACGACATCAAGGGGGTGGAGGAGCCGGCGCTCGACGCCTGGTCGACCGCGGCCGCGCTGGCGGCCGTAACGGAGACCATAGAGCTGATGGTCGCGGTGCGGCCGAATTTCCACCAGCCGGCCCTGTTCGCCAAGCAGGCGGCGAACATCGACAATATCTCGGGCGGGCGGCTGGCGCTCAACGTGGTGTCGAGCTGGTGGGCGCAGGAGGCGCAGTCCTACGGCCTGCAGTTCGATCAGCATGACGACCGCTATGGCCGGACGTCGGAATGGCTGCGGGTGGTCGACGGCCTGTGGCGCGAGAAGAGGTTCAGCTTCGAGGGCGAGCGCTACCGGCTCGAGGACGCGATCTGCGAGCCCAAGCCGGTGCGCAAGCCGGTTGTTTACGCCGGCGGCGAGAGCGAGGCGGCCAAGGAGATGATCGTCCGCCAGTGTGATGCCTTCGTCATGCACGGCGACCCGGCCGAGGCGATCCGGCCCAAGGTCGCCGACATGAAGGCGCGGCGCGCCCGCGCCGGCGGCGGCGAGATGCAGTTCGGAATGGCGGCGTTCGCCATCGTCCGCGACAGCGAGTCGGAGGCCAAGCGCGAGCTGGAACGGATCACCCAGCTGCCGCCGCAGCCGCCCAAAGGCTTCGACAATTTCGACCAGTGGCTGTCGGGGACGCAGTTGGAGCGCGAGCTCAAGCTCCAGGAATATTCGGTGTCCAACCGGGGCCTCAGGCCCAATTTGGTCGGCACGCCCGAGCAGGTCCAGGAGCGCATCGCCGAATATGAGGAGGCGGGGCTCGACTTGCTGCTGCTGCAGATGAGCCCGCAGGCCGAGGAGATGGACCGCTTCGCCGCCCAGGTGATCCAGCCGATGCGGGCGATTTGAACGCGGGCGCCGCAGTCGCTACATCGGGGCCATGTACACGACCGAGCTTCAGAAGGGCCCGAAGGTCCAGTCGATCGAGGATCCCGAGCTGCTCGCCGCCTTCGAGGCGCGGGTGGCGGCGGACGAGTTCATCGAGCCCAAGGACTGGATGCCCGAGGCCTATCGGCGGACGCTGACGCGGCAGATCAGCCAGCATGCGCACAGCGAGATCGTCGGCATGCTGCCCGAGGGCAACTGGATCACGCGCGCGCCGAGCCTGAGGCGCAAGGCGATCCTGCTCGCCAAGGTGCAGGACGAGGCCGGGCACGGGCTCTATCTCTATTGCGCGGCGGAGACGCTCGGCACCAGCCGCGAGCAGATGATCGAGGCGCTGCACTCGGGCAAGGCCAAGTACAGCACCATCTTCAACTATCCCACTTTGACCTGGGCCGACATCGGCGCGATCGGCTGGCTGGTCGACGGCGCGGCGATCATGAACCAGGTGCCCCTGCAACGCACCAGCTATGGCCCCTATGCGCGTGCCATGGTCCGCGTCTGCAAGGAAGAGAGCTTCCACCAGCGCCAGGGCTACGAGATCATGATCGCCATGGCGAACGGCACGCCGGAGCAGAAGCGCATGGCGCAGGACGCGCTCGACCGCTGGTGGTGGCCGAGCCTGATGATGTTCGGCCCGCCCGATGAGGACAGCCCCAACACCGCCCAGTCGATGCGCTGGCGGATCAAGCGCGAGACCAATGACGAGCTCAGGCAGAAGTTCGTCGACATCACCGTGCCGCAGGCCGAGTTCCTGGGGCTGAAGGTGCCCGACCCGGCCCTCAAGTGGAACGAGGCGAAGGGCGGCTATGATTATGGCGCGATCGACTGGGACGAATTCTACGCGGTGGTGAAGGGCGAAGGCCCCGTCGCCAAGGAGCGCATGACCGCGCGGCGCGAGGCCTGGGAGAGCCAGGCCTGGGTGCGCGAGGCGGCGGCGGCGCATGAGGCGAAGCGGCGCGAGAGGCAAGCTGCCTAGCCCGTGCTTCGATACGGCACTTCGGCAGGCTCAGTGCCTACTCAGCATGAACGGTTTCTTTTTGCGTTCGTCCTGAGTAGCGGCTGAGCGAAGCCGAAGACGCGTATCGAAGGACCGCAATCATGTCCGGTGACTGGCCGCTATGGGAAGTCTTCGTCCGTTCCAAGGGCGGTCTTTCGCATCGCCACGTTGGCAGCGTTCATGCTCCTGACCCGAAGCTCGCGCTCGCCCACGCGCGCGACACCTACACGCGGCGGCAGGAAGGGGTGAGCCTGTGGGTGGTGCCCTCGGCCGAGATCGTCGCCAGCGACCCGGCTGAGGCGGGGCCATTGTTCGAGCCGGCGGCCGACAAGATCTACCGGCACCCGACCTTCTACGACATTCCGGACGAGGTGAAGCACATCTGATGCCTAGCCTTCCACCCATTCGGCCCGAAGACGAGGCGGTCGCCGAGCGCGCGCGCCCCGGCGGCGCGTTCGACGCGCCGGGGGAGGGGCCGCACGACGCCGCCCGCACGGATTATCTGCTGCGGCTGGGCGACGACGCGCTGATCCTTGGGCAGCGGCTCAGCGAATGGTGCGGCCATGCGCCGGCGCTGGAGGTCGATCTCAGCCTCGCCAATTTGGCGCTCGACCTGGTGGGGCAGGCGAACCATTTGCTCGATGAAGCTGGTGGTGGCGACGGCGACCGGCTCGCCTTCCACCGCGACGTGCTCGACTTCCGCAACTGCCTGCTGGTCGAACAGCCGAACGGCGACTTTGCGCGCACGATCGCCCGGCACTTGCTCTATTCGACGTGGCAGCATTTGCTGCTGCAGCGGCTGACCGGCTCGAGCGACCAATTCCTCGCCGGTTTCGCGGCCAAGGCGGTCAAGGAAATCGCCTATCACCGCGAGCTTGCGGCCGAGTGGACGATCCGCCTGGGCGACGGCACCGACGAGAGCGCGCGGCGGATGGCCGACGGGCTCGACTGGTGCTGGCGCTTCATCCCCGAGCTGTTCGAGGTCGACGCGCCGGTGGAGGCGCTGATCGGCAGCGGCATTGCGGCGGATCCGCGCAGCTTCGAAGGTGAATATCGCGCATCGCTGGCGGCGGTGCTCGACGAGGCGAAGCTCGCCGCCCCGGCCGACCAGCGGCCCATCCTCGGCGGGCGGCGCGGGCACCACAGCGAGCATCTCGGCCATCTGCTGGCGGTGATGCAATATCTGCCGCGCACCTACCCCGACGCGCGCTGGTAGATGAGCGCGCATTTCCATCGGCTGCGCATCGCCGACATCGTGCCCGAGACGGCCGAGGCGAACAGCATCCGCTTCGACGTTCCGCCCGAGCTTGAGCAGGCCTTCCGTTTCCGCGCGGGCCAGCACCTGACCCTGCGCGCGGAGATCGACGGCGAGGAAGTGCGGCGCAATTATTCCTTGTGCACCGCGCCCGGCGACGGCGAACTGATGGTGACCGTCAAGCGGATCGCCGGCGGCAAGTTCTCGAACTGGGTCGCCGACAATCTCAAAGCGGGCGACGACATCGACGTCATGCCGCCATTGGGCTCGTTCACCTGCGACTTCGATCCCGCGCGGGCGCGGCGCTACGTCGGCATTGCCGGCGGCTCGGGGATCACTCCGGTCATGTCGCTGATCCGCACCGCGCTCGGCACCGAGCCGGGCAGCCGCTTCACCTTGTTCTACGGCAATCGCGACAGCGCCTCGGTCATCTTCCTCGACGCATTGGCGGCGCTCAAGGACCGCTACATGGGCCGCTTCGAGCTCTACCATTTCCTCGCCGAGGAGGAGCAGGACATCGACCTGTTCAACGGGCTGCTCGACAAGCCGACCTGCGCGACCGCGATCCGTGAGCTGGTGCCCGATCCGGGCTCGGTCGACGCCTGGTTCATCTGCGGGCCGGGGCCGATGATGGACGCGGCCGAAAGCGCGCTGCTCGACAGCGGCATCGCCAAGGAGCGAATCCACATCGAGCGCTTCACCGCCGGCCGGCCATCGGCCGCCTTGGCGCAGGAGATGGCCGAGCTTCAGAGCAAGGCGGCGGGAACGACGGTACAGGTCACGCTCGACGGGCGGACAAGGCGGGTGCCGTTCAGCCAGAGCAACATCCTCGACAGCGCGCGCGTGGCGGGACTGCCGGCGCCGTTCGCCTGCAAGGCCGGCGTCTGCGCGACCTGCCGCGCGCGCGTGACCAGCGGCAAGGTCGAGATGGCGGCCCGCTACGGCCTCACCGACGAGGAGATCGCCGCGGGCTATGTGCTCACCTGCCAGTCGGTGCCGGTGGGGGACGGAGTCGCGGTGGATTACGACGCTTGAGCTTGTCAGCGTCATCCCGGCGGAAGCCGGGATCTCGGGACAAGAAGCTGCATGGGCGTCACCTGCGCGCTCTTCAACCGCGTGAAGCCTAGTCCTCCCTGGGACCCCAGCTTGCGCCGGGGTGACGAGTTGGGGGAGTCGCGCTAGAGCCGATCCATGCTGAGCGAAACCAGCGTGAAGGCAAGGGGGCTTGCCGATCTTCCCGCGATCGAGAGCGATTCGCTGTTGCAGCTGATCGCCATGGCCAATGCCGACCCGCGGCCCGACAAGATCGACGTCGGTGTCGGCGTGTTCCGCGACGGTGCGGGAGCGACGCCGATCCTGAAGGTGATGAAGGAGGCCGAGCGGCGCCTTCTCGAGGCGCAGGAGACCAAGGCCTATCTCGGCATGGCGGGCGACAAGAGGTTCGCCGAGCTGATCCGGCCGGTCCTGCTCGGGCGGCACGCCGATGACGAGCGGATTGCCGGAGTCCAGACCCCCGGCGGCTGCGGCGCGCTGCGGCTGGGGTTCGAGCTGATCGCCGCAGCCAATCCCGATGCGCGCGTGCTGGTCGGCACGCCGACCTGGCCCAACCACGGACCTTTGATCCGCGGCGCCGGCCTGCCGGTGGTCGAATATTGTTTCTACGACCGCGACAGCGCCAGCATCGACTTCGAGGCGATGCTGCGCGCGCTCGAGAGTGCGCGCGCGGGCGACGTCGTGCTGCTGCACGGCTGCTGCCATAATCCGACCGGCGCCGACCTCGACGGGACGCAGTGGGCGCAACTCACTGCGCTGATCGCCGAGCGCGGGCTCATCCCGTTCGTCGACATCGCCTACCAGGGGTTCGGCCGCGGGCTCGACGAGGATGCGGCGGGCCTGCGCCTGGTGCTGGACGCGTGCGACGAGGTCGTCATCGCGCAAAGCTGCGACAAGAATTTCTCGGTCTATCGCGATCGCGTCGGCTCCCTGTTCGTCAAGACCGGGGAGGCGGCGGCGACGGCGACAGCGATGGCGCACGTGTTCCAGCGCGCGCGCGAGATGTGGTCGATGCCGCCCGATCATGGCGCGGCCGCGGTGCGGATCATCCTCGACGATCCCGAGCTCAAGGGCCGCTGGCTGGCCGAGCTCGAGGCCATGCGCAGCCGCATCAACAATGTGCGCGAGCAGATCGCCGCCAGCGACCCGCGGCTGGAGTTCATCGGCCGCCAGTTCGGCATGTTCTCGATGCTGCCGCTGGCGAGGGACAAGGTGGTGGCGCTGCGCGAGAGCCACGGCATCTACATGGCCGACAGCGGCCGCTTCAACGTGGTCGGCATGAGCGACGAAGCGGTCGCGCGGTTTACCGCCGCAATCGTCGAGGCGCTCGATGGCTGACCGCGACCCCGGCCGGGTTTCCGCGGAGGTCGACTGGCGCGAGGTCGCGCGGCTGGTGCTCACCAGCCGCGAGATGGACCGGCTCGAGGAAGAGGAGCTCGTCCCCGCCAAGAAGGTGCTCTACCAGTTTTCGGCGCGCGGCCACGACATGGCGCAGGTGCTGCTCGGGATGCAGCTCAAGGATGGCGATGCCGCCTGCGGATATTACCGGTCGCGGCCGCTGCTGCTGGCGCTCGGCGTGCCGCTCGCCGACGCGCTTGGCTCCGGCATGGGCCTGGCCGGCGGCTATTCCGACGGCCGCGATATCGGCGTGGTGTTCAACTATCCCAATCCGGGCGGCGCGCATGCGCTGCCGATGAGCGGCGGGGTGGGCGCGCAATACACGCCCGCGGTCGGCTGGGCGCAGGCCGCCCGCTACAAGGCCGAGGTGCTGGGCGAGGGGCCGGACGACGCCATCGGGCTGGTGCTGGGGGGCGATGCGAGCTGTGCGACAGGGGGATTTTGGTCGGCGCTAACAATTGCGACGACACAATCCTTGCCTTTGCTCATCTACGTGGAGGACAATGGCTACGGCATCTCGGTGCCGAGCGAATATCAGACGCCGGGCAAGGACATCGCGGCCAATCTCGCGAGCTTCTCCGGCCTCACCATCTTCAACGGCGACGGCACCGACCCGCAGGAAGCGGCTCGGCTGGCCGGCGAGGCGGTGCGCCATGTGCGGACCAGTCGCGCGCCCGCGCTGCTGCGGCTGACCGTGCCGCGGCTCGAGGGGCACAGCTTCCAGGACACGCAAAGCTACAAGAGCGAGGCGGAGATCGCCGCCGAATGGGCGCGCGACCCGCTGCCGAAGCTCAAGGCGCATTGCGCGGCGCTGCAAATTGGCGACGAGGAATGGGACCGGCTGCAAAGCGAGGTCGAGTGGCAGGTCGGCGCCGCCCGCGCCGAGGCCGAGGCGCGCGGCATCTCCTCGCCAGAGCATGTCGCGACCCACGTCTTCTTCGAAGGCGAGATGCAGCAGGTCGGCGGCCAGTGGAACGCGGGCTATTCGGCGCCGCCGGCGAGCGCGGAGCCGGCCGGGCAGGGCCAGCGGATCAACATGGTGACGGCGATCCGCCGAACCCTCGAGCAGGAGCTGGAAAGCAATCCGCGGGTGCTGGTGTTCGGGGAGGACGTCGGGCCCAAGGGCGGGGTGCATGCAGTCACGCTTGGGCTGCAGGAAAAGTTCGGCAAGGCGCGGGTGTTCGACACGTCGCTCAACGAGGAGGGGATCGTCGGGCGCGCGGTGGGGATGGCGCTCGCCGGGCTGATGCCGGTGCCCGAGATCCAGTTCCGCAAATATGCCGAGCCCGCGACCGAGCAGATCAACGATTGCGGGACGATGCGCTGGCGCACCCACAACCGCTTCGCCGCGCCGATGGTGCTGCGCGTGCCGGGCGGCTTCTTCAAGTGCGGCGACCCGTGGCACAGCCAGACCAACGAGGTGCAGTTCGTCCACAATCCCGGCTGGAAGGTCGCGGTGCCGTCCAACGCCGAGGATGCCGTCGGGCTGCTGCGCGGCGCATTGCGCGGCAACGACCCGGTGCTGTTCTTCGAGCATCGCGCGATGCTCGACGATGCCTGGGCGCGGCGGCCGTGGCCGGGCGACGATTATGTGCTCGAGTTCGGGCGGGCAAAGCGGACGCGCCAGGGAGACGCGATCACCATCGTCAGCTGGGGGGCGATGGTGCCGCGCTGCGAGGCGGCGGCGGAGGGCTTCAGCGCCGACGTGCTGGACCTGCGCACCTTGATGCCCTGGGACCGCGAGGCGGTGCTGGACAGCGTCCGGCGCACGCGCCGCTGCCTGATCGTCCACGAGGATTTGCGCACCGGAGGCTTCGGCGGCGAGATCGCGGCGGTGGTCGCCGACGAGGCGTTCCTCGACCTCGACGCGCCGGTGGCGCGGGTGACCATGCCCGACATTCCGAGCCCGCATCATCCGCGGCTGCTGGAAAGCGCGGTTCCCTCGGTGGCGCGGATCCGCGCCGAAATCGAGCGGCTGGTGGGGTTTTGACGTGATCGAAGTCCGCGTCCCCGACGAGCAGGAGGGCACGAAAGCCGTCGTTCGCTCGTGGCTCAAGCAGGTCGGCGAAACCGTCGCCGAGAACGATCCCCTGGTCGAGCTCGAAACCGACAAGGTGACGCAGGAAGTGCCGGCGCCGGCGGCGGGGGTGCTGAGCGAGATCGTTCTCGACACGGATGCGGAAGCGGTGCCGGGGGCGGTGCTGGGGCGGATTAGCGCCGGTGGGCAATCCGTTAGTCTCGAGCGGAGCCCGCAGGGTGAGGTCGCCGGGCGCCCTGCCCAGGCCTCGGAGCTTCGCCCCTCGACTGTGCTCAGGACGAACGATGCGGGTGAGTTGCACGAAAGCCGCCTCTCTCCTTCCGTCCGGCGAGCGTGCCAGCAGCATGGGATCGACCCTGCGCGAATCCAGGGCACCGGGCGCAACGGGCGGATCACGCGCGAGGACGTCGACCGCGCGGTGCAGGCGGCGACCGTTACCCAGGTCGGCGAGGCGACCACCGCCCAGCCGCGGCATTTTGCGGGCGGCGACATCCCCCACGACCGGATGCGGCTGAAGATCGCCGAGAACATGGTGCGCGCGGTCAGCGAGGCGCCGCACGTCACGGCATTGTTCGAGGCCGATTTCTCGGCCGTCGCCGCGCACAAGGCGGCGATGGCGGCGCGGGGCGTCAAGCTCAGCTACACCGCCTACATCGTCAAGGCGGCCGCCCAGGCGATGGCCGCGGCGCCGGCGATCAACGGGCGCTGGGAAGACGACCGCATCGCCATCTCGCCGACCATCAACATCGGCGTCGGCACCGCGCTCGGCGACAAGGGGCTGGTGGTGCCGGTGGTGCGCGACGCCGGCGCGCTGTCGCTCGAGCAGATCGGCGAGCGGCTGGACGATCTCACCCGCCGCGCGCGCGAGGGGCGGCTGACCGGCGGCGACGTGTCGGGCGGCAGCTTCACCATCTCCAACCATGGCGTTTCAGGTTCGTTGCTGGCGGCGCCGATCATCCTCCACCAGGGCCAGGCGGCAATCCTAGGCATCGGCAAGCTCGAGAAGCGCGTGGTGGTGCGCGAGATCGGCGGGCAGGACGCGATCCTGGTTCGGCCGATGGCCTATGTGACGCTGACCATCGACCATCGCGTCGTCGACGGGCACCAGACCAACGCCTGGCTGACGCGCTTCGTCGACATAGTGGAACGCTGGCCCGCAGCCTGAGCCGACGGCAGGAACCGGCTTGCCCCGGCATGGTTGACCCTCCGACACGGGACGGAGGACGGCATGGCCGAGGAACGCACCAGCGACAATCGCAGCAGCCAGAGGGCATGGATCGGCGCGGGAATTGCCGTGGCAGCCGGCGCCGCGACCTTCCTGCTGGCGCGGCGAACCGGTGATTCGCCGGGCGCGGAGAACCGCCTGAGCGACGCACCCGACCATGTGCTGCGCGACCGCGACAAGTCGAACCGCGCCCTGGTCGGCAAGACGGTGACCATCGCCAAGTCGCGCGACGAGCTGTTCGCGATCTGGCGCGACTTCACCCGCTTCCCGGGCTTCATGGACAATGTGCGTTACGTCGAGACAATCGACGAGAAGCGCTCGCGCTGGACCATCGCCGGCCCGGGAGGAAGCGATGTCGAGCTGGTTACCCGCATCACCGAGGAGCGGCCGGGCGAGCTGATCGCCTGGGAAAGCGAGCCGGAATCGCAGATCGCGACCTCGGGCAAGGTCGAGTTCCTCGACGCCGCGCCGGAGCGCGGAACGATGGTTCGGCTGACCATGCGCTACGATCCGCCCGGCGGGCTCATCGGCCGCGGCATCGCCAAGGTGCTGCAGCGCGAGCCCCAGGTCCAGGCGCGCCGCGACCTCAGGCGCTTCAAGCAGCTGATGGAGACCGGCGAGGTGGCGACCAACGCCTCGCCCTCGGGCCGCAGGAACGAAGACCCGACACAGCCCCGAATCTAGGAGACGATCATGCGCGCACTCACTTGGCAGGGCCGCCACGACGTCCGCGTCGAAACCGTTCCAGACCCGCAGATCGTCAACCCGCGCGACTGCATCGTCCAGGTCACGTCGACGGCGATCTGCGGCTCCGACCTCCACCTCTACGACGGCTACATCCCGGGCATGCGCGCCGGCGACGTGCTCGGCCACGAGTTCATGGGCGAGGTGGTCGAGGTCGGCGCCAAATCGACCCTGAAAAAGGGTCAGCGGGTCATCGTGCCGTTCACCATCAGCTGCGGCCAGTGCTTCTTCTGCAAGAAGGAGCAGTACAGCGTCTGCGACAACAGCAACCCGGCCGAGACGTCGGACGCGACCAACGTCATGGTCGGTTATCCCATGACCGGCATCTTCGGCTATTCGCATCTGACCGGCGGCTATGCCGGCGGCCAGGCGGAATATGTCCGTGTGCCCTTCTCGGACGTCGGGCCGTTGGTCATCCCCGACCATCTGGACGACGACAAGGTCCTGTTCCTGACCGACATCTTGCCGACCGGCTGGATGGCCGCGGAGAATTGCGACATCGAGCCCGGTGACACGGTGGCGGTGTGGGGCTGCGGCCCGGTCGGGCTGTTCGCGGTCCAGTCGGCATTCCTGCTCGGCGCGCACCGGGTGATCGCCATCGACCATTATCCGCAGCGATTGGCCCTCGCCAAGCAGATGGGCGCCGAGATCCTCGACTATCGCGAGGTCGAGGTGCTCTCGGCGCTGGCGGAGATGACCGGCGGCATCGGACCCGACGCGTGCATCGACGCGGTCGGCATGGAAGCGCATGGCCTTAGCATCGACAATCTTCTCGACACGGTGAAGGCGCACAGCTTCCTCACCACCGACCGGCCGCACGTGCTGCGCGAGGCGATCATGGCCTGCCGCAAGGGCGGGCGGGTGTCGGTGCCGGGCGTCTATGGCGGCTTCGGCGACAAGATCCCGATCGGCGCCTTTATGCAGAAGGGGCTGACGATGAAGACCGGCCAGACCC
The DNA here is from genome assembly GCA_035540875.1 of Sphingomicrobium sp. Classification (GTDB taxonomy): domain Bacteria; phylum Pseudomonadota; class Alphaproteobacteria; order Sphingomonadales; family Sphingomonadaceae; genus Sphingomicrobium. Next base: position 21,943 of record DATLFV010000097.1, read on the forward strand.
ATGTGCAGCGCTATACCAAGAAGCTGCTCGCGATGATCGAGGAGGGGAAGATCGACACCACCTTCCTGATCTCGCACCGCGAGCCGCTCGAGCGCGCGGCGGAGATGTACCGCCACTGGCACGACGAGCAGGACGTGTTCACCAAGATCGTCCTCAAGACTCCGGCGGCCAGGGACTTCAAGGCGCGGCAGACGGAGCGGGAGAGCGAGCCGGCCTAAGGCTCGGCGCGCTGTTCGGCGGCGCGGGCGGCGGTTTCCGTTTCCCGGCGGCGGTGCATGGTCTCGCTGAACGCGCCGGCGAGGATTCCGGCGGGCAAAGCGATGAGGCCGATGCCCGCCACCGCGACCGTCCCCGACATCAGCTTGCCCAGCGGCGTGACCGGGAAAACGTCGCCGTAGCCGACCGTGGTGAGGGTCACCACCGACCACCAGAAGGCGCGCGGGATGCTGCCGAACTTGTCGGGCTGGGCGTCGGCCTCGGCCAAATAGAGCAGCGTGCTGGAGACGAGGATCACGAGGCCGGCGAGGCCGATGGTCAGATAAAGCTCGTGGCGGCGCGAGCGGAAGGCGTGGATGAGGTCGTCCCAGGCGCGCGAGGTCCGCCCCAGCTTGGCGAGGCGCAGGATCCGAAGCACCCGGAAGAAGCGCAGGAACAAGGCGCTTCCCGCGCCCATCGAGAGCAGGGTCGGGAGGATTGCCAGCAGGTCGATCAACGCCGCGGGGGTGAGGGCGTAGCGCAGGCGCGGAAAGCGCGACTGGCGGCACACCGGATTTTCCGCCGCCACCCACAGCCGCGCCGCATATTCGACGACGAAGATGCCGGTCAGCAGCAATTCGGCGGCGCGGAACAGATGCTCGCGGCCGCCGGTCAGCATCGGCTCGGTGTCCGCGACCGCAAGCGCCGTCGCCAGCAGGATGAGGTAGACCAAAAGGCGGTTGGCCAGCGACAGCCCCTGCCGCTCGCGCGCGGCCGGATCGAGCTCGCAATACAGCCTGTGGCGCAGCGTCGCCATCTTGTCGTCCCCCCGTCCGACTGGGCCCGTGGCGCGCCCGGCAGGATTCGAACCTGCGGCCTGAAGCTTAGAAGGCTCCTGCTCTATCCGACTGAGCTACGGGCGCGTTGGGGGAAACCTAACCTGCTTTGGGCGCAAGCGGAACCGGGCGTCCCTAGGCGACGGTCTCGAGCAGGCCCTCGAACAGGCGGCGGCCGTCGCTGTTGCCGTGCGCCGGCTCGAGCGCGCGCTCCGGGTGCGGCATCATGCCGAGCACGTTGCCGGCATCATTGAGGATGCCGGCAATGCCGCGCGCGGAGCCGTTGACCTCCTCCAGGTAGCGGAAGGCGACGCGGCCCTCGCCCTCGAGCCGGTCGAGAGTCGCCTCGTCAGCCTGGTAGTTGCCGTCGTGATGAGCGACGGGGATCACGACTTGCTCGCCGGCCTCGTAGCCGGAAGTGAACAGGCTTTGGCTGTTCTCGACCCGAAGCGGCACCGGCCGGCAGACGAACGACAGGCCCGCGTTGCGCATCAGCGCGCCGGGCAGCAGGCCGGCCTCGGTGAGCACCTGGAAGCCGTTGCAGACGCCGAGCACCGGCACGCCGCGGGCCGCGGCGTTGCCGACCGCGCGCATGATGGAGGACCGCGCCGCCATCGCCCCGGAGCGCAGGTAGTCGCCATAGGAAAAGCCGCCGGGCAGGCCGATGAAATCGGTGCCGGGCGGAAGCTCGCTGTCCTGGTGCCAGACCATCGCCGGGGCGCGGCCGGTCACCTGCTCCAGGGCGACGGCAAGGTCGCGGTCGCAATTGGAGCCGGGGAAGACGATGACCGCGCTTTTCACAGGCGCTCGAGCCGCTCGATGCGGAAATTCTCGATCACGGTGTTGGCGAGCAGCTTGCGGCACATCGCCTCGATGTCGGCGTCCGAGGTGCCGTCGGCAAGGTCGAGCTCGATCAACTTGCCGGCGCGCACGTCCTCGACCTGCGCAAAGCCGAGGCCGGCGAGCGCATGGTGGATCGCCTTGCCCTGGGGGTCCAGCACCCCGGGCTTGAGGGTGATGAAGACGCGCGCTTTCATGGATCCTCGGCTTGGTTTGGCTGCCCGCCCTATGCATTCGGCACCGGGAGGCGGCAAGCTTTACCGTCTGTTTACCCTGTTGGGTGCATCCTTGCCGCCGGATTCGGGAGGGAGAAGCTGATGGTTGGACTGGCGCTGGCGATGTTCGTCGCCTTGTTCGCCTGGGGCGCCAGCTATTTCGGCTGGTCCGACCCCGAAGGGAAGGTGCAGCTGGCCTTGTTCACCACCTTCATCCTTGGCGTCGTCTGCGGCTACAAGGGCAAGGGCTGACGCCGACGCGCTTGGGCCGAAGCGGCGCAGCCGCTAAGCGCGGCCCGATGATCCACCTTCCGCCTTATGCCGGCCTGCTCCGCCTCCAGTTCGAAGAGGGGGAGGAGCCGCTGATCCGCATGCCGTTCCACGAGGACGTGGTCGGGCGTCCTGGCTACCTGCACGGCGGAGCCATTGCGGGGCTGCTGGAATTCGCCGCCTTCACCAGCCTGGCGCAGGCGATCGGCGATGCCGGCGTGGCGATGAAGCCGGTGACCGTCACCGTCGATTACATGCGGGGCGGCAGCGCCCGCGACACCTTCGCCGCGGCGCAGGTCCAGCGGCTCGGCACGCGGGTCGCCAATGTCGAGGCCTTCGCCTGGCAGGCGGAACGCTCGAGCCCGATCGCCGCGGGGCGGATCAATTTTTTGCTCGAGCGGCCCTAGTAGCCGCTGAGCTCGGCGACCCGCGCGGCGTGGAAGCGCCAGTCGCCGAACAAGGCGCCGAGCACCGCCTCACGTTCCATCGAGCCATTAAAACAGCGGCTTTGGCGCGCCTGCGGCTCTGCCGGAAAAGGTGACCTGGCGATCTTCAGCGCCGCGGCGCGGGCCTGGCTGCAACATGGAAAGTGCCCGCTGTCCCGCTCTGAACCAGTCGCCATGGCGGCGCTTGGAATATCGAAGGCCGCGAGAGATCATCCAGGGTGAAAGGATCAGGCCCATGATTCAGTCGAACCTGAAGGACCGGGGCTACCGCCTCCTCTTTCGATCGCAGGGCAGCAATACCTGCCCCGGGTGCAGCCGTTCCCACTGGCACGTCGGACGGACCACGGCGGAGTGCGCGTTCTGCGCAACTGCGCTGCCGATTGCCGAACAGAACCACGTCGCACTGGCGCACGACAGGGGGCCAGGCGTCGCCGCCTGATCGCACTACCGCGCGCTAGATGTCGCGCAGCCTGAAGCTCGCAAGGCCCGTGGTGAAATGGCACTCGAACGTGCGCCGTTGCTGCTGCGCGTCGGTGACCGAACCCCAGACGATGATGCGGTCCGGGCGGCGCTGCTCGACGTCGACGAGGTAAACCGTGCCGTGCTGGGCGGCACGCTCAGTGCAGGCGCGGGTCGCCTCCGGCCTCAGGTGCGCGTTGCTGGGCCCCTTGGACTGGGGAAGGTTGCCGGCGAGCTCGGCCGCGGCCAGCGCCGCCTGCACGGCGCAGCCGCCAAGCGCGGGAGTTGCGAGCAGGAGCAGGCTCAGTGCAATTTTGCGTGTCATCCCCGTTGCTTAGACGACTGGCCCGAGCCTGGGAAGCCACTGCGCCGAGGGGAGCGATCAGCGGAGATCGCGCCGGTTCGGAGTTTCCATTAAGACAGTCTTGCCGGCCAGGAGGGGAAAGGTTCGTCGCAACTCGGCATGGGAGGCGGGGGGACGACGATGGAGCTTTCAGACCAAATGGCGGCCGCCGAGCCGCCCTTCAAGCGACGCCTGCATGGCCGCACCGGCCTGCAGTGCCGCGCCCGGATCAAGATCGGCGCGAGGCAGTATGCGGGCTATCTGCACAACATCTCGGAAGGCGGCGCGAAGCTCAGGACCATCACGCCGATCCGCAAGCCTGGGCAAGTGGTGCTGACCCTGCCGGACCTGCCGCCGATCAATTGCCAGCTGAAGTGGACCGACTCCTACAATGCCGGGGTGTCGTTCGAGCTGCCGCTCCCCAGCCACGATCTGTGCGGATGGCTCGATGAGCGGGTGGCGGTCGAGCGGGAGATGCGGCCAGCCGACATCAGCGAAATCGTCGAGCTGACGAGCTGATCCGCCGGGTGCCGCGCGCGCGGACCGGTCGAAGGTCAGCGGGCCGCCGTCACCACCAGCTTGAGCGGTTGGCCGGGGCGCAGCGGCTCGCCGCGGCGGCGGCCGTTGAGCATCAGCAGATGGTCGAGCGGCTGTTCGGCGGCCATGCGGCGGGCGAGCGTCGCGACCGTTTCGCCGGGCGCCGGGGCGACGACGCGGATGCGCCGCGGCCGAAGGCCGGCCGCCTCGGCCGCCGTCAGCAGCCGGAAGGATTCGAACAGCGCCTGCGCGGCTCCGGCCGCGGGGCCGACCAGCACGAAATGGTACACGGCGCCGCCGCCCGCGTCATAGGCGGCGAGCGTCACCGGGACCTCGCCTTCGCGGGTTCGGACGCTGGCGGGGACGAGCAGCGCGGGGACGCCGTTGGCGCTGAACGGACGCGCGGGGGCGACCTCGACCGGGGCATCGCGAAGCAGGTTGGCAAGCAGGGCGCGGGCGTAGCCTTGCAGTCCCGCGGCGGGCATGCGGCCGCCGGCGAATTCGCCGCGCACGCCATCGGGTCCCTCGAGCAGGATCGCCTGCGGGCTGTTGGTCAGCGTGAAGCCTGACGGCGCCTCGAAGCCGATGCGCATGATCGGGTGGGCGAAGCGGCGGCCGGTGACGAAGCCCTGCGCCGGGTCGTCGCCGTAGAGCAGGCCGTCGACCGCGCGCAGATATTCGGCCTCGCGCTCGGGAAGCTCGTCGTCGGCAAGGCCAGTGGCGGCCGCGGCCTCGCCGGCGCGGGCGACGCGGTTCTCGGTCAGCGGGTGGGTCAGCGCCCATTCGGGGATGCCCTTGGCGGAGTCGCGCCCGCGGGTGCTCGACAGGAAGGCCTGGTGCCGGCCGAGCGCGTTGAGCATGTCGGCCGCGGCGTAGGGGTCGTAGCCGGCGCGGCGAAGATAGGTGAGGCCAAGGTCGTCGGCTTCATATTCATGGCTGCGGGAATAGCGCAGGGTGAACAGGCCCGCAGCGGCGCCGGCGATCTGGCTGAGCCGTTCCGAGCCGCTGAGCATGCTGACGGCGAGCACGCCGAGGCTGCGGATGATCGAGCGGCGCTGCTGGCGCTCGCTGTGGTTGGCCGCGATGTGCCCGAGCTCGTGCGCGAGCACCGATGCGAGCTCGGCCTCGCTGTTGACGATGCCGAGCAGCCCGCGGGTGATGTAGATGTAGCAGCCGGGCACCGCGAAGGCATTGACGACGTCGGTGTTGACCAAAGTGAAGGTGCACTGGCGCTCAAGGCCCGCGTTGGCGGCGAGCTTCTCGCCGAGGCTGGCGACATAGGCCGCCTGGCGCTCCTCATAGGCGCCGCCGAACTGGCTGAGCAATTGCGGGTGCTGCTCGGCGCCGACGCGGCGCTCGGAGTCGGTGACGGGCGGGCCGCCGCCGCCGCAGCCCGCGGCGAGCAAGGCGATGCAGCAGATCGGGATCAGCGCGCGGCGCATCGGCCTAGTGCCAGTCGGGGTCGGGCTGGAGGTCGAGCGCGCGCGCCGCGGCCTGGATGTCGGCGAGGTTGACCGCGGCGTCGAACGGATCGGAGTCGAGACGCTCGACCCGGTTGAGGCGCTTCTGCCAGCGGTGCAGCATTTCGACATAAGGCAGGAAGGGCCTGCGCATCAGCTCGCCGCCGGGAAGCTCCTCGACATCGGCAATGCCCATGTGCAGCCATTCGCCCGTGTGCCAGTCGGTCATGTCGACCGCCGGAAACAGGCAGATGCCGTGCAGATCGACACCGCGGCTCACTGCGGCGAGGCTTTCCGAGACGATGTCGTTGAGCCAGTCGGGGCGGCCGCCGTGAAGCCCCGAGGTCTCGGCGACGATGCAGGGGCGCTTGTACTTGGCCCAGGCTTCCTCGAGCAGGTCGCAGAGGCTGCGAATGCGATCGTCGCCCGGCTCGAGCGGAGTGTTGGGCCCGCCGCCGCCCTGATATTCCATCTGCCCGAAGCTGTAATTGTTGAAGCCGAGGATATCGATCGTCTCGAGGCTGCCGCCATATTCGGGGTGCTTGAGGCCGCTGATCACGTCCCAGGCGATATAGGCATCGTCGTAGGATTCGCGATGCGCGGCCTCGGCGAGGTCGGGCCGGTCCCGCGGCGGCACCACCCAGATCAACGGGTCGATGTGGACCATGCGCGCGTCCGGGAAGTCGGCGCGGATCGCCTTGACCGCGGCGATGTCGGCGCGGGCAAGCGCCAGAGTGAAACGGCGGCGATCCTCGGCCGACTTGCCGAACGGAGCACACCAGCCCCATTCGCCGCCCATGTAGCCCCAGAAGGTGGGCTCGTTGATCGGGGTGAAGCAGAGCGGGCCATGGTGCGCGCGCGACCCGACATAGCGGGCGGCGGCGCGGGCATAGGCGGCGAAGCGCCGGACGAAGCCGTCGGGATCGCCGAGCGGGTCGAGCTCGTCCGGGTAGCCGTAGTGGCACAGGTCCCAGATCGGCAGGATGTTGTGGCGGCGCTGCGCGGCGAGGAAATCGTCGATCGGCGAGAAGTCGTAGTCGCCGCCTTTGTCGACCAGCGGCCAGGGCACGCCTTCGCGGGCGACCGCGATTCCGAGCGGCGGCAGCATCGCATAATCCTCGTCCGCGTGGCTGTAGTGCCGGAGCTCGGCCGACAGGTCGCGGCGGAGCCTGTCCTTGCCCCACAGGAAGGTCGAGCATTCGAAGCCCGAGAGGAAGAAGGTCGGGAAAATCCCGTCGCGCGGCGGCATGGGCGTTGATACGCGCCAGAGGCGCCCAGCGTTGCACTTGTCACCCCCGGCGACGCGGCCTAGCGGCTTTTCCAAGCGCTACTTACGCGAATGCAAGTGGAGGGCCGATGGACTTCGAGCTGACCGGACGCCAGGCGGGCTTTCGCGACCGGGTGCGCGCGTTTATCGATGAGCATGTGCGGCCGCGCGCCCACGATTATCACCGGCAGATCGCCAGCGGCGACCGCTGGCAGCCGATCCAGCTGATCGAGGAGCTGAAGCCGCTCGCCCGCGACGCCGGCTTGTGGAACCTGTTCATGCCGCCGGGCGGGGCCCTGACCCATGTCGACGAGAGCTTCGCGTTCGAGGGCGAGCAGCTGACCAACCTCGAATATGCGCTGTGCGCCGAGGAGATGGGCCGGGTGCACTGGGCGAGCGAGGTGTTCAACTGCTCGGCGCCGGACACCGGCAACATGGAAGTGCTGCACCGCTACGGCACCCGGGAGCATAAGGACCAGTGGCTGGCGCCGCTGATGCGGGGGGAAATCCGATCCGCGTTCCTGATGACCGAGCCGCAGGTCGCCTCGTCCGACGCGACCAAC
>DATLFV010000098.1:0-8591 GCA_035540875.1 Sphingomicrobium sp.
CCCCCTACCCCCTCCCTTGAAAGGGAGGGGAGGAGAAGGAGCGCCCTCCCTTGAAAGGGAGGGGAACGAAGGAGAAGAATATGGCGGCGGAACGCGGGAGCGCATTCCTGCTCAAGATCGGCGATGGCGCGGCAAGCCCGAGCTATGCCACGATCGCGGGCCTCAAGACCACGCAATTGTCGGTCAACGGCGATGCGGTGGCGATCACCAACAAGGGCAGCGGCGGCTGGCGCGAATTGCTGTCGGGCGCGGGCGTGCGATCGGTGTCGGTGGCGGCAAGCGGCATCTTCACCGGCAGCACGGCCGAAGCGCAATTGCGCGGACTGGCGCTGGCGGGAAACATCGAGCGCTACGAGCTGAGCTTCGAAAGCGGGGAGCGCATGCGCGGGCGCTTCCTGGTGACCCGGCTGGAATATGCCGGCGATTTCAACGGCGAGCGCAATTACACTTTGGCGCTGGAAAGCTCGGGGGAGGTGGTGGCGCTGTGAGCAGCCCCAACCCCTATCGCGGCGAGGCAGGCCTGCTGGTCGGCGGCGAGGCGCTGGTGCTGCGGCCGAGCTTCGCGGCGCTGGTGGCCGCCGAGCAGGAGCTCGGGCCGTTGTTCGCGCTGGTCGAGCGCGCCGCCGAGGGGCAGCTTCGGCTCGAGGAGATCACGGCACTGTTCGACCATTGCTCGGGCAACAGGCCGAGCGCGATCAGCCGCGAGCGGATCGGCGAGGCGATCGTCGAGAAGGGGCTGGCGAGCGTCACCCCGGCGCTGCGCGTGCTGCTGCGCGAGATCCTTCAGGGGCGGTGATGGACGCGACGTTCGGCGCGGCCGCGGCAGCCTTGTGCAGCGCGGCGGCGGCGGTGCTCGGCTGGCGGCCGGATGAATATTGGAATGCGACGCCGAGCGAGCTGGCGCTGGCGCTGGCGCCGCCGCAGCCGGCCGGCGACGTGCCGGCGCGCGAGCTGATCGAGGCGCTTCGGATGCGCTTCCCCGACGAGTGAGGACGAAAAAGAACATGGACGAAGAGATCGACCGGCTGGTGGTCAGCGTGCGCGCCGACACCGCCGGCTTCGCGCGCGACGTCGCGGCGATGCGCGGCGAGCTCGAGGGGCCGCTGGTCGCCGGCGTCGGGCGCGCCGGGCGAATGATCGACAGCGCGCTGGCGCGGGTGGTGACCACCGGCAAGCTCGGGTTCGACGACCTCAAACGGGCGGCCTTATCGGCGATGGCGGAGATCGCCACGGCGAGCCTGCGCGCCCTGTTCCGTTCGCCGGGCGGCGGTGCCGGCGTCGGCGCGAGCCTGCTGGGCGGGCTGACCAGCGCGCTTGGCGGGCTGCTCGGGCTGCCCGGACGGGCAACCGGGGGGCCGGTCAGCGGCGGGCGAGGATATGTGGTCGGCGAGCGCGGACCCGAATTGTTCCTGCCGTCGAGCGGCGGGCGCATCGAGCCGATCGCCCGCGGCGGGGCGCGTGACGTGCGGGTCGCGATCTCGGTCAACACGCCGGCGGCCGGCGATCCGCAGGTGCTGCGCCAGTCGTCGCGCCAGGTGGCGCGCGCGGTGCGGTCGGCGCTTCGGGCGGAGCGCCCGTGAACCACTGGTTCACCCGCGCCGACGCGGAAATCGTCCGCACGCACGTCAAGCGCTTCAACGCGCTGCACTGGACGGTCGATTTCCCGCGCGGGACCATCGCCTCGCTGGTGTCGGCGGGCGACGAGCACGGGCTGACCGTCACGGCCGAGTTCCTGCGGCGCGGCGACCTCGTCGGGCTGATCTACGAAAGCCGCGATCGCCATTCGCACGCGGCGCACGCGCGGGAAACGCGGCGCGATTATTCGCGCTGCGTGCTGCAGTTCCGCTGGCAGTCCACCGGCATCATCCCGCTCGATGGGATCAACGGGCCGACCCTGACAATCGAAGGGCGCGACGCCGGGGGCGTCGAGCGGGTGTGGCTGGTGCGCTTGTGGAATTATGCGAGCGGATCGCCAACCGATGCCGACGTCCGCATCGACTTCGACGCGCTCGACGCGGGGTTCGGCCTGTCGGCGGACGCGCAGCGGGTCAATCCGCGCGACATCGACCGCATGTTCATCAGCCTGGTGCCGCCCGATTATGCCGAGGGCTCGACGGAGCTGCGTTCGGCGCCGGCGCCGGGCAGCGTCACGATCTCGGGCCTGCGCTGCGACGGGTCGGGGAGCGTGCTGGCGATCAACGATGCGGTTGCGCCCGAGCATGGGTTGCGCATCGCGAGCGCTTACGACGACATGTACGACCTGCCGCCCGAGCGGCTGGTGCAGTCGGCCGAGCGGCTCGGCTATCGCGGACCTTTGATCCACTACATCGGCATGAGCCATTATTTCGCGCTGACGGGCGCGGGGCTGCTTGACGAGACGCGGCTGATGAACGCGCCGGCGCTGGCCTGGCACCGCGATTTCGCGCGCGCCGCGGCCGCACGGGGCTACGAGGTGATCTGGTCGCTGTCCTACGAGATCCTGAGCATGTTCTGCCCGGAATCGTGGAAGCAGCGGAGCTTCGACGGTGCGCCCGCGGCGACCGGATATGAGCCGCCCTCGACGCTGGTGTCGCCGGCGAGCAGCGCGGCAATCGCTTTCCTGTGCCGCATTGCCGAGCAGCTGGTCGGCTTGTCGATCGAAGCGGGGCTGCAGCCGCAGGTGCAGGTGGGTGAGCCGTGGTGGTGGGTGAGCGCCGACGGTGCGATCTGCCTGTACGACGATGCCGCAAAAGCGGCGCTGGGCAGCACACCGGTGGAGATCGCGAACGTGCGCGCGGCCATGTCGGCGGCGCAGAAGGACCTGCTGGATGCGGCAGGGGCGCTGCTGGCGGCATCCACGGCGGCGATTGCGGCCGCCGCCAAGGCGGCGAGCGGGAGCACGCGGACGCTGGCTTTGGTCTACCTGCCGTCGGTGTTCGATCCCGATGCGCCGGAACTGCGCCGCGCCAACTGCCCGGTCGGCTGGGCGCGGCCGGCGTTCGATGTCCTGCAGCTCGAGGATTACGAGTGGGTGACCGGGGCGCGCGGCGGCTTGCGCGCGGCGGCCATTGCCGAGGTCGACGCGCGGCTCGGCTATCCGCTGGCCGAGCAGCATTACATGTCCGGCTTCGTGATGAATGCCGAGGACTGGGCCGAGTGGCGGCCGATCCTGGCGGCGGCGGCCGAGGCCGAGCGGCGCGGAGTCGCCGAGGTGTTCCTGTGGGCGCTGCCGCAGGTGCTGCGCGACAGCCTGACATTGCTTGGAAAGGACCAGCCGGTGATCCCGTTCGACGACGTCATGTTCCCGATCGAGATCGGCGCCGAGGCAAGCGTGTCGCCGGCCTTCTCGACCAATGTCGTGACCAGCGCCAGCGGCTTCGAGGCGCGCAACGCCAACTGGCAGCAGGCGCGATTGCGCTTCGACGCGGGGCCGGGGGTACGGGGCGATGGCGAGCTGGAGACCTTGATCGCCTTCTTCCGCGCGCGGCGCGGACCCGCGGTGGGGTTCCGCTTTCGCGATCCCTATGACTTTTCGTCCAACGGGATGACGGGCGATCCGGCGCCGGACGACCAGATGATCGGCACTGGCGATGGTGGGACCGACCGGTTCGCACTGGTGAAAAGCTATGGGAGTGGCGAGACGCGGCGGGTGACGCGTCCCGTGCCCGGCAGCGTGCGGGTGGCGGTGGACGGGGTCGAGCTGGCGAGCGGCTGGACGCTCGAGCCCGGCGGCTGGATCCAGCTAAGCAGCGCGCCGGCCATCGGTGCCGAAATCCGGGCCGGCTTCCTGTTCGACGTGCCGGTGCGCTTCGCCGAGGACCGCATCGAGGTCAATCGCGCGACCTTCCAGGCGGGCGAGGCGCCGAGCGTGCCCCTGGTCGAAATCCGCGAGGGGCAGGAGGCATGAGCAATATCGCCGACGGCGAATTGACGGCGATTGCCTTGTGCTGGCGCATCGAGCGGCGCGACGGCGCGGGGATCGCTCTGACTAGCCACGATGCACCGGTTCTGCGCGATGGGGTGCGCCATGACCCGGCGCCGGGCGTGACGCCGGCGGCGGTCAGCCGCGGCCTCGGGCTCGAGCCGCATTCGGGCGAGCTGGCGGGGGCGCTGAGCTCCGACGCGCTGAGCGCCGAGGATCTCACGATCGGGCGCTGGAACAAAGCGGCGGTGCGGCTCGCCGCGGTCGACTGGGCCGATTCCGCGGCCGAGGAGATTGTTCTGCTTCGCGGCGAGCTGGGCGAGGTGACGATCGAGGGCGAAAGCTTTGCTGCCGAGCTGCAGGGGGCGGCGGCGCGGCTCAACGCGCCAGTGTGCCCGGCAACGTCTCCAGAGTGCCGCGCCGAGTTCGGCGACAAGAAGTGCCGGGTCGATCTTGCCGGGCGTACGATCGTCGCCAGCGTGGTCGAGGCGGACAACGGCGAGCTGCGCCTGGACCGCGCGATTGGCGACGCGTTCCTGCTGGGACGGCTGAGATATTTGCGTGGCGCGAACTGCGGTGTTGCGACCACCATCCTCGCCGTGGACGGCGAGCGCGTGCGGGTGCGCGACTTGCCGCGTGCGCCGGTCGGAATTGGCTGCCGCGTGGAGCTTCGCGAAGGCTGCGACAAGAGGTTCGAGACCTGCGTCGGCCGCTTCGGCAACGCCGCCAATTTCCGCGGCGAGCCGCATCTGCCCGGCAGTGATCTGCTGACGCGCTACCCGGGAGCCTGACAGTGACGATGGATCATGCGGAGCGCGCGCGGGCGCTGCTCGGTGCGCGTTTCCGCGCGCAGGGACGCGAAGCGAAGACGGGGCTCGACTGCGTCGGCCTGGCGATCGTTGCATTCCGTCTCCAAGGCGAGCCGATTCGCCGCGACTATCGGCTGCGCGGCGACCACCGGCGCGAGCTCATGGCGGCGATGCTCAAGTATTTCCGGCGGGTGTCGCGGCGGCGGCGGCGGCCGGGTGACCTGCTGCTGATGCAAGTCGCGCCCGAGCAGCTGCACCTGGCGATCCAGACGCCGGCCGGGTTCGTCCATGCCGATGCGGGGCTGGGGCGGGTGGTCGAGACGCCGGGCGAGCCGCGCTGGCGATTGCTCGCGGCGTTCCGCCGGCGGGTGCGCAGGGCGAGGATCGGCTGAACATGGCGACCCTGGTGTTCACCGCCGTTGGCAACGCGCTCGGCGGGCCGGTCGGCGGCGCGATCGGCAGCCTGCTTGGCCAGGCAATCGACCAGCAAATGCTGGGATCGAGCCGAAAGGGGCCGCGGCTCGGCGACCTCAGTGTCCAAACCTCGAATTACGGCACGCACATCCCGCGGGTGTACGGGACGATGCGGGTGGCGGGCAGCGTCGTCTGGTCGACGGAGCTTCGCGAGAGCAGCGCGCAGGCGGGGGCCAAAGGCCAGACAGACACGCTCGTCTACAGCTATTCGGCGTCGTTTGCGGTGGCGCTGTCGTCGCGTCCGGTGGGGCGGATCAGGCGGATCTGGGCGGACGGCAAGCTGCTGCGCGGCGAGGCCGGCGATTTCAAGGTGAGCACCGGCTTCCGCTTCCATCCGGGAAACGAGGACCAGGCGGTCGATCCGTTGATTGCTTCGGTCGAGGGCATCGCCGAGACGCCAGCCTATCGCGGGATTGCGCTGGCTGTGTTCGAGGATCTGCAGCTTGCCGAATATGGCAACCGCATCCCGTTTCTGACCTTCGAGGTCGAGGCGGAGCCGGGTGCCGTCGGCATCGCCGATGTGCTGAGCGACGCCAGCGGCGGCACCATCGCCTGCCAATCCACGGGCGCGGTGCTGGGCTATGCCGCGCACGGGCCGAGCGTGGCCGCCGCGGTCGAGCCGCTGGTCGAACGCTTTGGCGTCGAGCTGTTCGACGACGGGACCAAGCTGCGCTCGCCGCTGCCAGCTTCGCTTTTGCAGCCGGGCGCGGACGAACTGGGCGCCGCGACCGACGCCGGCGTGGCGGCCCGGGTCGAGCGGACACAAGCGCCCGCGCGGTCGCTGCCGGCCGTGCTGACGCTTACTTATCATGATCCGGCGCGCGACTATCAGATCGGCCAGATGCGGGCGAGCAACGGCGATGACCGGGGCGCGGTGCAGGCCAGCGAGCTGCCCGCCGTGCTTGCCGCCGGGGCGGCCAAGGCGCTGGCCGAAGGCGAGCTGGCGCGGCGCTGGGCGGCCCGCGACCGGCTGACCTTGCGGTTGATGCCGCGGGCGCTGCCGGTCCAGCCCGGCGCCGTGGTGCGGTTCGAGGGTCAGCTGTGGATCGTCCAGCGCACCTTCGTCGACCGGATGGTGGTTCAGCTCGAGCTGCGGCCGCAATGGGCGGCGCCTGCAAGCCTGGCCGCGGACGCGGGACGTGCCGCCGCGGCGGCCGACGAGCTGCCGGGCAACGTCGGGCTTGTCTTGTTCGACTTGCCTCATGACGAGGGCGATCAGCAAAGCGGTGCGACGCTGCACCTCGCGGCGGCATCCGACGCGTCTGGCTGGCGCCCGATCGCCGTCGATGCGCGCATTGCCGGGACGACGAGGAGCCTGCGCACCGCGCCCAGGCAGTCGGTGCTGGGCACGGCCATTTCCGTGCTCGCGCCGGGGACGGCCGAGCTCATCGATACCGTCAGCTCGGTCGAAATCGCGCTCGTCGACCCCGACCAGTGGCTGGAAAGCTGCGACGACGCGGCGCTGGCGGCGGGCAGCAACATGGCGGTGATCGGCAGCGAGATCATCCAGTTCGGCTCGGCGGTACCCAGCGGGGCGAAAAGGTTCGTCCTGTCGCGCCTGGTGCGCGGCCGGCGCGGAAGCGAGTGGGCGATGGGCGGCCATGCCGCGGGCGAGAAGTTCGCGCTGCTGCTGCCCGGGACCCTGCAGCCGATCCGCCTGCCGCAGGCGATGCGCGGCGCGCTGATCGAGGTGCGTGCCGCCGGCGCGGGCGGAGCGCCCGATGACGCGCGCCTCGCGGCCGCCGAGGCGGTGCGCCCGCTGTCACCCGTTCACCTCGCCGCCGCGAGCGACGGCGCGGGGGGCATCGTCGTGCGATGGGTCCGCCGCAGCCGCACCGGCTGGGGCTGGGTCGACGAGGTCGATGTCCCGCTCGGCGAAGCGCGAGAGATGTACCGCGTGACGATCGAGGGAAGCGCCGGGCGGATCGAGACGGAGACGCAGGCGAGCGTGCTTACGCTTGGACCTGGCGAGGTGACGAGCATCGGGCCGGGCGGTGCGACCGTCTCCGTCCGCCAGATCGGCGACTTTGCAGCGTCGCGCCCGGCGCTGCTGAGCATCAACCTGTAGGAGAAACCGATGAGCGCGACACCGCGGCTGCGCCTGCCGCTTCTGGCGGCCGGCCAGGCCCAGAAGGAGCTGTTTCACAACGAGGCGCTGCAACTGCTCGACGCGCTCGTCGCGGCATCGGTCGAGGAGCCGCCGAGAGCGGAGCCGCCTGCTGCTCCGGCAATTGGCAGCTGCTACCTGCTCGCGGGCAGCCCGACCGGGGCGTGGAGCGGCCATGCGCACGCGCTGGCCATTTACTCCGCGGCCGGTTGGCGGTTCATCGCGCCGGTAGAGGGCATGACCGTCTCGATCCGCGACAGTGGCCTTTCGGCCACCTATCGCGGTGGCAGCTGGGACGTGGGGATGGTGAGCGCCACGGGACTGTGGGTCGGCGGGAAACAGGTGGTGGGCCCTCAGGCCGCGGCGATCACAGGGCCGGTCGGCGGCAGCAGCATCGACGCGCAGTGCCGTGAGGCTGTCGAGCGGATCCTGGCCGCGCTGCGTCAGCACGGGCTGGTGGAAACTTAAGAAAGCCTAGCGGCAGCAATGGCTTCGGCCGGAGCAGGCGATTAGTT
This sequence comes from Sphingomicrobium sp., assembly GCA_035540875.1. Lineage (GTDB taxonomy): Bacteria > Pseudomonadota > Alphaproteobacteria > Sphingomonadales > Sphingomonadaceae > Sphingomicrobium. The sequence continues at coordinate 7,807 of DATLFV010000098.1, forward strand.
GAGGCTTTTGAGCAACAGCTTGCGGCAATAGGCCGCTTGCACAGCAACCGGCGTCCTCATAATGTGTTCGGACAGTTCATAATTTCTGAACTACGCGAAAGGGGACTCAATATGCGCAAGCTGGCCATCGCCACCGCGCTCCTGTCGACCGCATTGGCCACGCCGGCTGTCGCTCGCGACGGCTCGTGGTATGCGGGCGTCGAGGGCGGTTTCATGATCCTCGAAGATGCCGACATCAGCCTGACCGACGTCAGGGGCACGACCAATGATGCCGCGACGATCAACTTCAAGCGCGGCCTCGATGCCGACATCGTCGGCGGCTACGACATGGGCCCGGTTCGCCTGGAGGCCGAGGTCGGCTTCAAGCGCGCGAACGTCGACGAAATGCGGCTCGGAACCGTGCTCGGCGGAACCGGCCGGGTCGATGCCGACGGACGGGCCCGGGCTCTTTCGGTCATGGCCAATGCCTTGCTCGACTTCGGCGATGACAATGGCTGGGCGGGCTACGTTGGTGGCGGCGTCGGCCTTGCGAGCGTCCGCATGCGCGCCAACACCACCGCCCCCGGCGCCGGCTTCGCTTTTTCGGACTCCGACCGTGCGCTGGCATGGCAGCTCATTGCCGGCGTCCGTACGGCCATCACGCCGAACATCGACGTGGGGCTGAAGTACCGCTTCTTCAACGTATCGGATCTTCGCTACAGCGACGTGCGGCCGGCATTCCCGGGCGATCCGCTCAGCACCTTTGGCGTCGAGACGGATTTCCGGTCGCACAGCCTGCTCGCGAG
>DATLFV010000099.1:0-10712 GCA_035540875.1 Sphingomicrobium sp.
GATCAGGCTTTCGCCCATTGTCCAATATTCCCCACTGCTGCCTCCCGTAGGAGTCTGGGCCGTGTCTCAGTCCCAGTGTGGCTGATCATCCTCTCAGACCAGCTACGGATCGTCGCCTTGGTGAGCTTTTACCTCACCAACTAGCTAATCCGACGCGGGCTCATCCTCAGGCGATAAATCTTTGGACCGAAGTCATTATCCGGTATTAGCTCAAGTTTCCCTGAGTTATTCCGAACCAGAGGGCAGATTCCCACGCGTTACGCACCCGTGCGCCACTAGACCCGAAGGTCTCGTTCGACTTGCATGTGTTAGGCATGCCGCCAGCGTTCGTTCTGAGCCAGAATCAAACTCTCAAGTTGATGTACGATCTACCCGAGTGGAATAACCCAGGCAGACCGGCATCTCCGGGAGCCGTTCCTGCACAAATATACAAACTGGTGTGTTTGCGTATTAGGACATTTGCACTGTTCCGACGGAGCGAGCTCCGCCAGGCAAGCACATTAAGGAACGGCATAAATTTGACCGACCAGCCGATACCCGGAGGTTATCGGAGACCGGGCCGCCGCCCACATGTCCCTTCATCTAAACCGACAATGTCAAAGAGCCGACGCGTCTCTTCCCCCGGTTCGATTGTTCCGGGCCGGCTGAACCGACTAAGAAGAGGCGCGAAACGGTGGCCGACCCCGATGGGGCCGCCGCCGTCGCTGAAAGGGCATATATGTTAGCCCCCCAATCGCGTCAACGGTCTTTTGCAATTTTGTTGCCAGGACCGTTTTCGCTGGGCGCGGGGAGCCATCGGCGCCCCCTCGCTTGAGGGCTAGATAAGGCCGGCCCCGCGGCATTCAAGGCCCTTCAAGCCGCTGATCTGGGTTATTTTTTCGCGGCGGGGTCAGACATTCTGGATGTAGGCGCGCATCGCCTCGGCTTCGGCCTCGATGCGCTCCATGCGGTGCTTCACCAGGTCGCCGATCGACACGATCCCGACCAGCCGCCCGTCGTCGACCACCGGCAAGTGCCGCACGCGGCGCTGAGTCATCAGAGCCAAAGCGGAGAGGACCGGAGTGGAGGCCTCGACGGTGATCACCGGCGCCGTCATCACCCTGGCGACCGGCCAGTCGAGCACCGCGCCGCCATGGTCCTTCAGGCAATGGACGACGTCGCGTTCCGAAAGGATGCCGCTGATCCGCCCGTCCTCGATCACGGGCAAAGCGCCGAACTTGCGGTCCGTGAGCAAGGCGACGGCGTCCCTCACCGGCTGATCGGCGGAGATGGTCGCAACCTCGCTGCCCTTGCCGCCCAGGACTGCCGCGATGGTCATTGTTCGCCTCCGCAATGAGTCGTCGTCGTGCCTTGATCGTCTCACGGGCGGCGGCCAAAGGGAAGCCGTGCCCCGCCCCGACCCGATACCGAGCCCGCCGCATTCGATGATCCGCCGCTTCCGGCGCATCATGCGGCTGATGGCGGCGCTGTCGATCGTCGTCGCCGCCATCGCCGTGCTGCTGGTAGCGCGCGGCGACGAGGGCTTCCACCCGCACATGCTGATCGCAACCGCGCTCGGGGTCGGCCTCACCGTGCTGCTCGGCACCGCGCTGATGACCCTGGCCTTCCTGAGCTCGAAAAGCGGCCACGACGAGCGGGCGCGCCACCATGACAAGGACAGTGAATGACCAATCTCGACCGCGTGCCGATCCTGCGGGTGGTGCCGGGACCAAGCGACATCAACGCCAACGGCCACATCTTCGGCGGCTGGGTGCTGAGCCAGATGGACATTGCGGCGGGCATCGTCGCGTCGCACCGCGCCGGCGGATCGGTGGCGACGGTGGCGATCGAGCGCATGGAGTTCATCGAGCCCATCCACCTGCGCGACCTGATCAGCGTCTTCGCGCATGTCGAGCGGGTCGGCCGCACCTCGATGGGCGTGAGGATCGAGGTGATTGCCCACCGCGACCGCGGCGCCACCGAGATCAAGGTGACGGAAGGCCTGTTCACCTTCGTCGCGCTCGACGAGGACAATCGCCCGCGGCCGGTGGATCAGCCGGCGTCCGCCACCCGGTAGGCGGGGCCGCCGCGCGCCCTAGAAATCGATCTGGGCGCGGGCGGTGAGCGCGTCGACATTGTAGCTGCGCTTGTCGAGGGGCCGGGTAGAGCCGGGCTCGACCGCCGCCGCCTGCGGCCCGCCCTCGATATGGGCGCGGGCATATTGCAGGTAGAAGCGCACATAATCCTCGGGGATCCAGATCAGGCTGCCAAGCAGGCCGAGCTGGGTGCCGCCGCGGCCGAGGCCGACCGAGGGCGTGAACAGGCCGGTGGTGAAATTGTTCGAAAAGCCGTTCTTGAGCCGGTTCGAGGCAAGGTCGAGATAATCGAGACGGCCGTTGAGCTGGAGCGCGCCCCAGCCGCCCTTGCTGAAGGGCTTGAGAACCTTGGTGCGGTCCCAGGTGCCGTTCTTGTAGCCGCGCGTCTCGCCGGTCAGATAATAGCCGGCCTCGACATAGCCGCCCCAGAAGGCCGGGTCGCCGCCGGGCACCAGCACGCTCGCCGTCGGGAAGAAGTCGAGCGGATCGCCGGCATCGAAGCGATCGCCGCGTCCGTAGGCGTTGGCTTTAAGATACTGGCCTTCGGCGGCCAGGTGCAGCGACCTGATGATCGCCGCCGCCTCGAGGCCGAAGATGGTGTCGCTGCGCGCCGCGAAGCTGCCGGTGTCGACGAAGCGCACGTCGGTGGTCTGGCTGAACGGCCGCGCCCGATAGCGGGCGAGCTGGTTGGTCGACGGCGCGCCCTGGGAAGCGGACCCGGCCGCGCCGTTGTTGGACTGGAACTGCCGGTGCTGGACGTTGGCGCCCAGATGCAGCTGGGTGCTCCCCTTGAGGGGCGAATAGACCGCGCGGGCCGCGCCGATCCAGCCGTCATTGTCGAAGCTCGGGTCGATCGAATGGGCGGTGAACAGACCGGCGTTGAGGCGCATGTCGCCGGCCTTGTTCACGAAGCCGCCCGAAAGGCCGATGCGGCGGGTGTTGATGAAGGCGTCGTTGAACGCCGAGCGCTCCATGAACGAGAGGAAGCGCGAGCTCGAGATCTGCTCGAGGCCGTTCCAGGTCTCGTGGTTGCCGATGATGAGATTGAACGGCCGGTTCTTGGCCGCATAAGTAAGGATCACGTCGCCGAAGCCGACGCCGGCGTTGGCGTAATCCACCTCGAACTTGTAGCCGAAGCCGCCGGGGATGGTGCCCTCCGCGCCCAGGCGGATGCGGCGCGCACGCGTGTTGAAGCCGAGGTTGCGGGTGAGGAGCCTGTCGCCGGGGTTGGCGACGAGGCCGGCGTCATACTGGATGCGCCCGCGGGGCTTGAACGACCAGCCCTCCTCCTTGTCCTCCAGCTGCGGCGCGCCCTTCCAGCTTGGCGTCGTCCTGGCCATCTGGGCCTGGATGCCCTCGAGCGCCGCCTGCAGCGCCTCGACCTGGGCCTGGAGCAGCTCGATCTGCGCCTGGGCGGCATCGGCCGGCGCCGCGGCAGCGATCGCGGCGTCCGCGGCCGCGTCCGACGGGTCGGGCTCGGCCGGCTCCTGCTGCGCCTGCGGCAGCGGTTGACCAGCGAGAGCCGAGGCCGGAGCCAGCACCGCGCTCCCGCACATCAGCACGGCGATCAAAAATGGCGGCTTCATGCGAGCAGTCCCTTCCCCTTTATGTCTGATCAATCGCCTGACGCTACTTGAGGCTGGCAAAGTCCATCGGCGCCAGGCGGCGCGCCGCCATCTGGCTGCGGGCCCGGACCGCATTGGGTGCGGCGATCAGCCCGTGCTGCGCGAGATAGCCCTTGGGGCCCATCGCGCTTTCCTTGGTGAACTCGGCGACGAAGGCGCCGATCGCCGGGATGGCGCGGGCGTGGGCGTTCTTCACGTAGATGTAGAGCGGCCGGGCGCCGGGATAGGTGAAGCTGCTGATGCTCTGGTAGCTGGGCTGCACGCCGTTGATGGCGATGCCCTTGAGCTTGCCCGGATTTTCTTCGAGGAAGCTGTAGCCGAAGAAGCCGATGCTGTTGGGATTGGCGGCCAGCTTCTGGACGATGAGATTGTCATTCTCGCCAGCCTCGACATAGGCGCCGTCGCTGCGCAGCCCGTGGCAGACTTCCTTGAACCTGGCCTCGTCCGACTTCTTGAGCGCGGCGAGCGCGCCGTTGCTTTCGCAGGCCGGCGTCAGGATCAGCTCGTGCAGCGAATCGCGCGTTCCGCTGGTGGTCGGCGGCCCGTAGACGATGATCGGCAGCGCCGGCAGCCTGGCGTTGACGTCCTTCCAGGTGCGCGCCTTGTTGGGCTTGCCAAACGGCGTCCTGGCGATCGCCATGTAGATGTCGCGCTGAGTGAGATTGCTGAGGGCACCCGAGCGGGCGGTCGCGGCGGCGAGCCCGTCGAGACCGATCTGGATTTCCGTGATCTCGGTGACGCCATTGGCGCGGCACTGCCTGGCTTCCGAGGCCTTGATCCGGCGCGAGGCATTGGAAATGTCGGGGAAGCGGGCGCCGACCCCGCCGCAGAACAATTTGAACCCGGCGCCGGTGCCGGTGGACTCGATTATCGGCGTGCCGAGCCGCGGATTGGCGGCGGCGACGCGCTCGGCGACTGCCTTGGAGAAGGGATAGACGGTCGACGAGCCGACCGCGCGCAGCTGCGAGCGCGCGTCGGCGGCGGTCGAGACGGCAAGCGCGGTCAGCGCAGTGGCGGCAATCGCGAAGCTCTTGCAAACCATGGTTTCAGTTCCCCTGTCAGCGGGCGCTGAGTCGCCGCTGCTGAAGCTGGAACTAGGCGCCGGGGGCGTCACCGGGGTGACGGGCTTGTTACAAGTCCATGACACGCGGCGAGCCCGGCGGCGCAAAGCAAAGCGGCGGAGCCGAAGCCCCGCCGCTCTTTAACTTCCCGTACGCGGTTGATGGCGTCAGGCGGCCGGCGCCACCTCGCCCTCGCCTTCGGCGCGCGGACGCAGCCGCCTGCGGCGCGGGCGCGGCGCAGCGTCCTCGGCCTCGTCGACGCCGTCCGCGGCGATGTCGGGATCGCGCCCGATCGCCGGCGGCAGCACGTCGAAGGCAATGCCTTCGCCGCCGCCGTTGGCGCGCGCGCTGCCGTTGCGCGTGTCGCTGTCGCCGCCGGCTTCGCCGTCACCATCGGCGCGTTCCTCGCGACCGAAGCGGCGGCCGCGATCGCGGCCCGAGCCCCGCTCCTGACGATCCTGACGATCGCCGCGGTCGCGCGGCCGGCGCTCGGAGCGGTCGTCCTCGCCGCCGTCGGCCAGCTGGACCTCCGCCTCGCCGTCGCTCATCTCGTCGTCGACGTCGTCATCATCCCCGTCGTCGCCACGCTGGCGGCGCTGCTCTTCATAACGGGCGCGGCTCTCGCCGAGGACGCGGTAATAATGGTCGGCGAACTGCAGATAATATTCGGTCTGCACGCGGTCGCCGGCGAGCTGCGCGTCACGCGCCATGCTCTTGTATTTCTCGAGCAGCTGGGCGGCATTGCCGCGCTGCCGATTATCCTGGCGGTTGCCGTCCGGCCGGCCGCCAACATTCTGCGGCCGCTGTCCTCCGCGACCACGACGCCGGCCGCCTTGACGATTGTTGATCAAATTTACTTCCTTCAACAGAAGCCCGCCCCTTGGCTTTTCGGGCAGGCAAGGCGGCGCAGCCGTGCGCGGCCCTGATCCCTTTCGTTCCGTCAGCGCACAAAAGCGCTCAGCGAACGGCCGATTGCATCGGGGGTGGAGCGGGAAGCGCCTTTCCGCGCATCGGGTCGAAGCGGCCCCGGTCCTGGCAACATATGTAGACAGCATTAGCCGTCCTGCCAAGTCCTTTTGATCAAATGCAGGTTAACAGCAGGGCACGGGGCCGACCCCCCAAGTCGCGCGCAAGCCTTGCAAAAAGCCGGTCAGGCGCGAGGAGCGGCGGCACCGCGTCCGCCTGGTCATGGCCGATCTCCACCGCCGCCAGGCCGCCGGGGGCGAGCAAGGGCGGGAGCTGCGGTCCCAGCCGGCGAAAGGCGTCCAGGCCGTCACCTCCCGCGAACAAGGCCTCCGCCGGCTCATGCTCGCCGACGCCGGCGCCGAGCTGCGCTTCCGCGGCGACATAGGGCGGATTGCACAGCACCAGATCAAAGCGCTCCTCGATCCCCGACGCCCAGTCCCCCAGGCGAAGCTCGGCGCGCTGATCGAGGCCGAGGCGGCGGGCGTTGGCCGCGGCATAGGACAAGGCGCGGCGCGACCGGTCGACGCCGACACCGGTAGCGTGCGGCCAGACGTCGAGCGCGGCCAGCAGCAGAGTGCCGGGCCCGGTGCCGAGATCGAGGATTCGCCGCGGGCATTCGCCGCCCTCGAAATGCTCGATCGCCGAGGCGATCAGCACCTCGCTGTCGGGGCGCGGGATCAGCACGCCGGGGCCGACGTGAAGGTCGATGTTCCAGAAGGCGCGGCGGCCGGTGATGTAGGCCACGGGCTCGCCGGCAGCGCGGCGCTCGACCATCTGCCAGAATCGCTTCGGCACCGGGCGGTCGGGCGGGCGCAGCAGCAACTGGTCGCGGTCGAGATGAAAGGCTTCGGCAAGCAGAAGCTCGGCATCGAGACGCGCAGTGTCGCTGCCCGGCTCCAGCTTGCGCGCGGCTTCGGCCAGCGCGCGGGTGACCGGCTTCACGCCTCTTCGAGCCCGGCGAGCCGCTCGGCCTCGTCCTCGGCCACCAAGGCGTCGATCAATTCACCCAATCCGGGTCCCTCCAATATCTGATCCAGCTTGTGGAGGGTGAGGTTTATCCTGTGGTCGGTCACGCGTCCTTGCGGAAAGTTATAAGTGCGGATGCGCTCCGACCGGTCGCCGGAGCCGACCATCGACTTGCGCGCCCCGGCGCGCTCGCTGGCGAGACGCTCGCGCTCGAGCTCGAACAGGCGGGTGCGCAGCACCTTGAGGGCCTTGGCCTTGTTCTTGTGCTGCGACTTCTCGTCCTGCTGGATGACGACGAGGCCGGTCGGCAAATGGGTGATGCGCACCGCACTGTCGGTGGTGTTGACCGACTGGCCGCCGGGACCCGACGAGCGATAGACATCGATGCGCAGATCCTTGTCGTCGATCTGGACGTCGACGTCCTCGGCCTCGGGAAGCACCGCCACCGTCGCCGCCGAGGTATGGATGCGCCCGCCGCTTTCGGTTGCCGGCACGCGCTGCACCCGGTGAACGCCGCTTTCGAACTTGAGCCGCGCGAACACGCCCGCGCCGCTGATCGAGGCCACCGCTTCCTTGTAGCCGCCGACATCGGAGGGCGAGGCGCTGATCAGCTCGAAGCGCCAGCCCTGCTCCTCGGCGAAGCGCTGGTACATGCGCAGCAAGTCGCCGGCGAACAAAGCCGCCTCGTCGCCGCCGGTGCCGGCGCGAACCTCGAGCATCGCCGCGCGCTCGTCGGCGGCGTCGCGCGGCAGCAATTTGACGGCAAGCGCGCGTTCGGCGTCGGGAAGCCGGGCCTCGATCTCGAGCAATTCCTCCGAGGCGATCTGGCGCAATTCGTCGTCGGCGTCCCTGGTCATCGCCAGCAGGCTCTCGCGCTCGGCGCGCAGGCGGCGCACCTCGCGCGCGGCGGCGGCGACCGGCTCGATCGCCGCATAATCCTTGGACAGGCGCACGAAATCGTCCGGCGACAGGTCCGGCGCGTTCATCGCCTGCGCAAGCTCGTGCTTGCGCGCCTCGATCGACGCGATCCGCTCCGAGGAGATGCGAGTCATGCCCTGAGCGAGTCCGCAAGCGCGGCCAGCGGCACCGCGCGCTGCTCGCCGGATGCCAGGGTCTTGACCTGCGCTTCACCGCGGTCGAGCTCGTCGTCGCCGAGGATCACCGCGTGCGCGGCGCCGCTGGCGTTGGCGCGGGCGAGCCGCTTCTTCATGTTGCCGCGATAGGCGAGGTCGGCGGCCACCCCCTGGCTGCGCAACTCGGCGACGAGCCGCTGCGCCGCGCGCTCGGCACGCTCGCCGAGCGGCACCAGAACGGCATCGGGCCGGTCGGCCTCGGGAGCATCGACCATCATCGCCAGCCGCTCGATCCCGGCCGCCCAGCCGACTGCCGGCGTCGGCGGCCCGCCAAGCGCCTCGATCAGCCCGTCGTAGCGGCCGCCGCCGATCACCTGGCTCTGGGCCCCGAGCTCCTCGGTGACGAACTCGAACGCGGTGTGGCGGTAATAATCGAGGCCGCGCACCAGCCGCGGCTCGCGCGTCCAGGCGATGCCGGCGGCATCAAGCCCCGCGGTAACGGCGGCGAAGAAGTCGGCGGCTTCGGGGGTCAGGAACTGGTCGATGCCGGGCGCGCTGTCGGCGATCGGCCAGTCCTGGTGCGCCTTGCTGTCGAGGATGCGCAAGGGATTGCGATCGAGCCGCGCGCGGCTTTCGTCGCTGAGTGCGCCAAGGTGCGCGCTGAAATGCGCGTGCAGCGCGTCGCGCCAGGCGCTTCGTGTGGCCGGATCGCCGAGCGTGTTGAGGTTGAGCGTGGTCCGTCCGGCAAGGCCGAGCTCGGCAAGCAGCTGTGCGGCGAAGGCGATCGCCTCGACGTCGGCGGCCGGCTCGGGCGCGCCGATGATCTCGGCATCGAGCTGGTGAAACTGGCGGAAGCGCCCTTTCTGCGGGCGCTCGTACCGGAAGGCCGGGCCGTAGGTCGCGACCTTGAGCGGCACGTGCTGCTGCCAGCCTTCGGACAGGAAGGCGCGGGCGATGCCGGCGGTGAACTCGGGGCGCATGGTGACGCTGTCGCCGCTTTTGTCCTCGAAGCTGTACATCTCCTTGGAGACGACGTCGGTGGTCTCGCCAAGCGAGCGCGCGAACACCGCGGTCTGCTCGAGCACCGGCACCTCGACCCGCTTGAAGCCGAACAGCCGGCGCACGCGGTCGAACGCCGAGGTGACGGCGTGGAAGCGGTCGGCCTGCTCGCCCAGCAGGCTCTGCATGCCGCGCACCGGCTGGAGGTTCTTGTTCTCGGCCATAGGTGGCGGCAGCCCCTAGCGAGCAACGCCGCCCAGCGCTAGGCGGGCAGCTATGCTCAAAGCCTGTCTTGCCGCGGCGCTGTGTCTCGCCGCCCCCGCCTTCGCCGCAGCCCAGAACAGCGCGCCGCAGCCGATCCCGATCGTCAGCACCGTGCCGGCGGCGCGCGACGTGGACTTCCCCGGCACCATCCGCCTCGACGTGGACGTCACCGACATCGCGCAAGGCATATGGAAGGTGCGGGAAATCGTGCCCGTTGCCGCGCCGGGGCCGATGACCCTGCTGATGCCGCAATGGCTGCCGGGCAACCACGCGCCGCGCGGGCAGATCGAGAAGCTCGCCGGGCTGACGATCCGCGCCGGCGGCCGCGATCTGCCGTGGCGGCGCGATGCGGTCGATGTCTATGCGTTCCACGTCGACGTGCCCGCCGGCGCGTCCGAGCTCGACGTCAGCTTCCAGTTCCTGACCGCCACCGCGTCGGACCAGGGGCGGATCGTCGTCACGCCGCAGATGCTCAACCTGCAATGGGAGGCGGTGTCGCTTTATCCCGCGGGCTACTTCACGCGCCGGATTCCGGTGAGCGCGACGGTAACCTATCCCGCGGGGTGGCGGGCGGCGACGGCACTTCGTCCAGCCGGTGCGCAGCAGGGCAATCGCGTGACTTATCAAACGGTCAGCTATGAGACGCTGCAGGATTCTCCGGTCTTTGCCGGGATCCATTTCCGTGCCGACGACCTTGGCCACGGCGTCACGCTCAACAGCGTTGCCGACGAACCCAAGGAGCTGGCGATCCCGCCTGCGGTGCTTCAGAAGCATCGCAACCTGGTGACCCAGGCGGTGCGGCTGTTCGGCGCCCGCCACTACGACCATTACGACTTCCTCAACGCGATCACCGACCGCATGGGCGGCATCGGCCTCGAGCATCACCGCAGCTCCGAGAACCAGAACGAGCCGGGCTATTACATCGACTGGGAGAACAGCCTTCCCGACCACAATCTGCTGCCGCACGAGCTGGTGCACAGCTGGAACGGCAAGTTCCGCCGCGGCGCCGACCTGGTAACGCCCGACTATCGCACGCCGATGCGCAACAGCCTGCTCTGGGTCTATGAAGGCCAGACCCAGTTCTGGGGCCATGTGCTCGAGGCGCGATCGGGCATGTCGAGCAAGCAGGACGTACTCGACAAACTGGCGATGATCGCCGCCGCGCTCGATGCGCGGGCCGGACGGCAGTGGCGCAATTTGCAGGACACGGTGCACGACCCGATCATCTCGGCGCGGCGGCCCAAGGGCTGGACCAGCTGGCAGCGGTCGGAGGATTATTACAACGAGGGGCTGCTGATCTGGCTCGAGGCCGACGCGATCATCCGCGACGGCACGCGCGGGCGCCGCGGCATGGACGATTTCGCCCGCGCCTTCTTCGGCATCCGCGACGGGGACTGGGGCGTGGTGCCGTACACGTTCGAGGACGTGGTCCGCACGCTGCAGTCGGTCCATGCCCATGACTGGCGCGGATTCCTGACCGAGCGGCTGACCGCCAAGTCGGATCGCGCGCCACTCGGCGGCTTCACCCGCTCCGGATATCGCCTCGACTATGGCGAGGTCCCGACCCGGGCGCAGGCGCTGTCGATGAAGTTCAACAAGAGCCTCGACCTCAGCTACTCGCTCGGCCTCAGCCTCGACAAGGACGCCAAGATCACCTCGGTGATGTGGGACGGGCCGGCGTTC
>DATLFV010000100.1:0-2922 GCA_035540875.1 Sphingomicrobium sp.
AAGGCCAACCGCAGGACTGCGCGCCGTGCTGCGCGGCGGGCTGCTTCGCCTCAGTGAGAAAAGAGCTAGACGTCACGGGGCGGCCCGTGACGTCGGACGGGCTGTCCTCCCCCGGATCGGGTCCGGGGTCGTTCACCCGCCGGCCGGCATTCGCGCTCTCTTCGACGCTGCTCCGGCGACGCTTCGCGTCGGCGTCGCTGCGCTCGGGCGCTCAAACGCTGTCGATTATCTCCAATATCCGGTCCCCCGGCGCCAGCCGCTGGAACGCGCTGTCGCCTGGCGCATGCGCCTTGCCGTGCCGGATCAGGCGGACCGCCTGGCCGGTGCAGACCTGGTCGAGCGAGCAGCCGACCTCGTGCGGCTCGACGACCCGCTCGCGGAGCCTCACCCGGCCCTCGCTGGTGGCGAGGTCGGCGAGATATTCGGTGCGGTGCGGGCCTTCGAGCGAGCCGGCGAGCAGCAGGCCGGCGAAGCTCACCGGGTTGACCACCGTGTCGGCGCCGGCCTGGCGGGCGATGTCTTCATTGTCGGCCTCGCGGATGGTGACGCTGATCTTGATCTGTGGCGCCAGCTTGCGGGCGGTGAGGATGATCAGGATGTTGCTGTCGTCGCGGCCGGCCGAGATCAGGATCGCCCGCGCGCGGTCGACATGGGCGGCGCGAAGCGTCTCGTCGCGGCTGGCGTCGCCGAGCAGCACCGCGACTCCGCACTCGCTGGCGCGGTCGAGCCCCTGCTGGTTGTTGTCGATGACGACGATGCGGCGCGGGTCGACGCCGCCGGTCAGCAATTCCTCCAGCGCCTTGCCGTTGCTGACGCCGAAGCCGGCGATGAGGATATGGTCGCGCAAATTCTTCTGGATCAATCGCATCAGCCACCTGTTCCAGGTCTGTTTGATGACAAAGGTGTAGGCCGTCCCGGCCAGGATGAGGATGAAGAAAATCCGGATCGGGGTGACGACGAGGGCGTCGAACAGTCGCGCGCGCTCGGTCACCGGGACGATATCGCCATAGCCGGTGGTGGTGGCGCTGATCATCGTGAAATAGATGACGTCGCTGAAGGATACGTGATCGTCGAGATTGTCTTTGAGGCTGTCGCGCTCCAACCAGTGGAAGGCGACGACGAACACGAGCAGCGCCAACAGCAGGCCCATCCGCAACCCGAACTGGACCCACGGCCGCACCGGGGCGCGCCGGCGCAGCGTCATGTGCAGCGGATCGAGGTGCCAGTGGCGGGGGGTCATCGGGCTCTTGGCTCGGGCGGCATGGCGCCGGCTTGTAATCGGCGGCGGTGCGACTGGCTATTGGACAATGTGCTGGTTAAGACCCGCCGGCCTGAAGTGACTGGGAGTGACCATGCGTATCGCGATGATCGGCACCGGCTATGTCGGACTGGTGTCCGGCGCCTGCCTGGCCGACTTCGGCCATGAGGTGGTCTGCGTCGACAAGGACCAGGGCAAGATCGACGCGCTCGACGCCGGGATCATGCCGATCTGGGAGCCGGGGCTGGAGGCCTTGGTCAAGGCCAATGTCAGCCGCGGGCGGTTGAGCTTCACCAGCGACCTGCAGCAGGGGGTGGCAGGGGCGGAGGCCGTGTTCATCGCGGTCGGAACCCCGGCGCGGCGCGGCGACGGCCATGCCGATTTGACCTTCGTCTATGGCGCGGTGCGCGAGCTGGCGCGGGTGATCGGGCCCGGCACGGTGGTGATCACCAAGTCGACCGTGCCGGTCGGAACCGGCGACAGGATCGTCGAGATCCTCGCCGAGGAAGGGGTCGAGGGGGTTTCGGTGGCGTCCAACCCGGAATTCCTGCGCGAGGGCGCGGCGATCCGCGACTTCAAGATCCCCGACCGCATCGTCGTCGGCGCCGAGGACGAGCGCGGCCGCGAGGTGCTCAAGGAAATCTACCGGCCCCTGTTCCTCAACCAGGCGCCGATCCTGTTCACCAGCCGCCGCACCGCCGAGCTCACCAAATATGCCGCCAACGCCTTTCTGGCGGTCAAGATCACCTTCATCAACGAGGTCGCGAACCTGTGCGAGGCGGTCGGCGCCGACGTCCAGGACGTGGCGCGCGGCATCGGGCTCGACAACCGCATCGGGCCCAAGTTCCTGCACGCGGGGCCCGGCTATGGCGGCAGCTGCTTTCCCAAGGACACTCTGGCGCTGCTGCAGACCGCGGAGCTGGCGGGTGTCGACCAGCGGATCGTGCGCACCGTCGTCGAGGTCAACGACGCGCGCAAGGCGAGCATGGCCGAGCGGGTGGGGCAAGCGGTCGGCGGCCTCGCGGGCAAGCGGATCGCGGTGCTGGGTCTCGCCTTCAAGCCCAACACCGACGACATGCGCGATGCGCCCTCGCTGGCGCTGATCAAGGGGCTGCAGGACGCCGGCGCCGGCGTCACCGCCTTCGATCCGGTGGCGATGGAGCATGCCGGGCCGATGCTGCCCGGAGTGACGATGGCGCGCGACGCTTATGCCGCCGCCGACGGGGCCGACGCCCTGGTGATCGTCACCGAGTGGGACGAGTTTCGCGCGCTCGACCTCGGCAAGCTCGCCAGATGCCTGCGCGGCAAGGTGCTGGTCGACCTGCGCAACGTCTACGAGCCGCGCGAGGCGGAGCGGGCGGGGCTGCGCTATTTCGGGGTCGGGCGCGGGCAGCTCGTGCGCGCCGAAGTGCAGCGCAGCGAAGCGGTCGAATAGTCACAGAGGCAGACCTGCAGAGTATTCGCAAGTATAGTTGCGAGAATCGAGCGACTTTCCAGGCATTTGTCTGCAGCCGTCGGCTGACCTAGCGAACTCGTGCGAACAACCAGTGGCGAGCCGGGAACTCGCAAAATAATTGTAAGCTGCTGCAGAACTTTCCGAAAGGGGAACGGTTGGTTGTTGGTACCCAATAGGAAAGGACGACCACATGAACGATCGCAATGAC
>DATLFV010000101.1:0-20663 GCA_035540875.1 Sphingomicrobium sp.
GCTTTCAGCTCGGCGAGGGGATCGAGAAAAAGGAAAGCGATTTCGCGGCGGAGGTCGCCGCGGCTGCCGGCACCAGCACGGCCGAGCCGGTCGCCTGAGCAACGAAGGCAGTTGGAAAATGGAGCGGGCGCGCTAAGAGCGGGTCCGCCCTTTTTGCAGCTGCCGTACAGGACCCGTCCCGCCGATGACTCGCCCGCGCTTCAACCGGATCCTGCTGAAGCTGTCGGGCGAGGCCCTGATGGGGCAGGGGCAGCTGGGGATCGACCCGCAGGCGGTTGCCGGCCTGGCGGGCGAGATCGCCGCGGCCAAGGCACAGGGGCACGAGCTGTGCCTGGTGGTCGGCGGCGGCAACATCTTCCGCGGCATGGCGGCGGCGGCCAAGGGCTTCGACCGCGCCACCGGCGACTATATGGGCATGCTAGCCACCGTCATGAACGCGCTCGCGCTTCAGAACGCGCTGGAGAAGGCGGGGGTCGACACCCGCGTCCAGTCGGCGATCCCGATGGCCAGCGTCTCCGAGCCCTACGTCCGGCGGCGTGCGCTCCGGCACATGGAGAAGGGACGCATCGTCCTGTTCGCGGCGGGCACGGGCAATCCCTACTTCACCACCGACACGGCCGCCGCTTTGCGCGCCGCCGAAATGGGCTGCGACGCTCTGTTCAAGGGCACCAGCGTCGATGGCGTCTACACGGCCGATCCAAAGCAGGACAAGAGCGCCACGCGCTACGAGGCCTTGAGCTTCGACCGCGTGCTGCGCGACAATCTGAAGGTGATGGACGCCGCTGCCGTCGCCTTGTGCCGCGACAATGACATTCCCATCGTCGTGTTCAACGTCCGCCAGCCCGGCAACCTCGCCGAGGTGCTGGCCGGGCGCGGGACCGCGACCACCGTGCACACCAAGGAGTAGAAGATGCCCGCATCCGTCGACAAAGCCGACCTTCAGCGCCGGATGCACGGCGCCGTCGAGGCTCTGAGGCACGACCTTGCCGGACTTCGCACCGGGCGCGCGTCGACGGCCTTGCTCGATCCCGTCACCGTCGAGGTCTATGGCGCGCAGATGCCGCTCAACCAGGTGGCGACGGTGTCGGTGCCCGAGCCGCGCATGATCTCGGTCCAGGTCTGGGACCGCTCCAACGTGCAGCCGGTGGAAAAGGCGATCCGCTCCGCCGGGCTCGGCCTCAACCCGATTACCGACGGGCAGATGATCCGGCTGCCGATCCCCGACCTGACCGAGGAACGGCGCAAGGAACTCGCCAAGCTGGTCGGCCAATATGCCGAAAAGGCCCGCATTGCGGTGCGCAACGTGCGGCGCGACGGCATGGAGCATTTGAAGCAGGACGAGAAGAAGCATCTCATCAGCGAGGACGAGCGCAAGCGCATGGAAACCGAGGTCCAGAAGCTGACCGACGAGACGATCAAGGAGATCGACCAGGCGGCCGACACCAAGGAAAAGGAAATCCTCAACAAGTGACCCTGCAACCGGCCGCGGCGGCTGACGGAGCGGAGCGGCCGGCGGGCGGTGACGCCGCGGCGGTCCCGCGGCATGTTGCCATCATCATGGACGGCAACGGCCGCTGGGCGGCGCAACGCGGCCTGCCGCGGGTCGCCGGCCACCGCGCCGGGGCGGAGGCGGTTCGGCGGACCTTGCGGGCCGCGGTCGAGTGCGGAATCGAGGTCCTGACCCTCTACGCCTTCTCCTCGGAGAATTGGCGCCGCCCGGAGGAGGAGATCGCCGACCTCAAGGGGCTGCTGGGTTTCTATCTCGAGCGCGAGCTCGGCACTTTGGCGAAGGAGGGCGTGCGGCTCCGGCTGATCGGCGACCATCGCGCGTTCGGGGCCGACCTGGTCAAGCGGCTGGACGCTGCGGTCGAGCGGTTGTCGGGCAACGACCGGCTGACACTGGTGGTCGCCCTCAACTACGGTTCGCGCTCGGAGATCGCCACGGCGGCGCGGCGGCTCGGCGAGCAGTGCGCGCGCGGCGAGCGCGATCCCGCAAGCATCGACGAACGGGCGCTTGGCGCCGAGCTCCAGACCAGCGACCTGCCCGAGCTCGACCTGCTGATCCGCACCTCCGGCGAAATCCGTCTGTCCAACTTCCTGCTGTGGCAGGCCGCCTATGCCGAGCTCAGCTTCACGCCCGTGTTGTGGCCGGACTTCGACGAGGCCGCCCTGCGCCACGCGCTCGGCGAGTTCGCCGCCCGTCAGCGGCGGTTCGGCGGCCGATGAGCGAAGTCGGCCTGCGCACCGTCGCCGGGGTGCTGATGATCCTGGTCGCGCTCAGCGCCCAATGGTTTGGCGGCACTGCCTTCGCCATGCTGGTCGCGGCGGCCGCGACCTTGATGTACTACGAATGGTCGCAGCTAGTGCGGGGATGGGGCCTGCGCTGGCACGTCGGCGGCTTCTTCTATGCGCTGATCCCGGCAATCGCCTTGCTGTGGATGCGCGAGCGGGCGGATGTTCCGGGCGGCTATGACGACGGCTTCAGCCTGGTGCTGTGGGCATTCATCGTTACCTGGGCTGCGGACATCGGCGCCTTTTTCGCGGGGCGGGCGTTCGGCGGACCCAAGCTCGCGCCATCGATCAGTCCGGCCAAGACGATTTCGGGACTGGTCGGCGGAGTGATCGCAGCCGCGCTGCTGGCCGGCATCTGGGCGGCCCATCGCGACCTGCACTGGGGATGGCTGCTGCTGGCGCCTCTGTTCGCGCTGGCGGCCGCGGCCGGCGACCTGTTCGAAAGCTGGATGAAGCGCCGGGCCGGGGTCAAGGATGCAGGGGCGCTGATCCCGGGGCACGGCGGTGTGCTCGACCGGCTCGACGGACTGGTGCCGGTGGTGATCCTGACCGGCCTGGTGGCGATGGCGGGGCTGCGGTGAGGCGAAAGCTCTCGATCCTCGGCGCAACGGGCTCGATCGGCAGCTCGACGCTCGACCTTGTCGAGCGCTCGCCAGAGCGGTTCGAAGTGGTCGCCTTGACCGCCGCGAGCAATGCCGAGGCTTTGGCCGACGCAGCGCGTCGAACGGGCGCGAAACTCGCGGTGATCGCCGACGAGCGGCGCCTTGCGGACCTCGAGGCGAGGCTCGCCGGCAGCGGGTGTCGAGCCGCGGCGGGCGAGGCTGCAATGGTGGAGGCGGCGGCAGGCGAAGCGGAGCTGGTGGTCGCGGCGGTCGTCGGCTGCGCCGGCCTGCGGCCCGTGATGGCGGCCGTGGAGGCGGGCCGCACGGTTGCGCTCGCCAACAAGGAAGCGCTCGTCAGCGCCGGCGCGCTGATGACTGACGCCGCGCGCCGGTCGGGGGCGGTGATATTGCCGATCGACAGCGAGCATAATGCGATCTTTCAATGCCTTGTCGGCAGCAAGTCGGACCATGTCTCAAGACTGGTGCTGACTGCGAGCGGCGGCCCGTTCCGAACGGCTTCCGAAGAGCAGATCCGGGCGGCGACGCCGGCGCAGGCGGTAGCGCACCCGAACTGGTCGATGGGCGCCAAGATCTCCGTCGATTCCGCGACCATGATGAACAAGGGCCTCGAGCTGATCGAGGCGCATCATCTGTTTGGCCTGCCGTCTGATCGCATCGACATCCTCGTTCACCCGCAGTCGGTGGTCCATTCTCTCGTCGAGTTCGTCGACGGGTCGGTGCTCGCGCAGCTCGGCAGCCCCGACATGCGGATCCCGATTGCTTTTGCCCTCGCCTGGCCCGAGCGCATGGCGACGCCGGCGCAGCGGCTCGACCTGGCAACAATTGGCAGGCTCGACTTCGAAGTTCCCGACCTGAAACGATTTCCCGCGCTGCGCCTGGCCCGGGCTGCGCTCGAGCAAGGAGGCTCGGCGGCGATCGTGCTCAATGCCGCGAACGAGACTGCGGTCGCCGCCTTTCTCGCTGGGCGGATCCGCTTCCAGGACATCAGCGCCCTGGTCGAGCAGGCGCTCGGCGAGGCCCGGCACGGCTCGGCCGAGTCGATCGACGCGGTCGTCGAGATTGATCAAACCACGCGCCGGACCGTTGAGGCGTCAATCGAAGACATGGTCGTCGCATGATCGCTCAACCGCCTTTATGGCTGATCCTCGTCGCTTTCATCTGCGCGCTGGGTCCGCTCGTCTTCATCCACGAGATGGGCCATTATCTGGTCGGCCGCTGGTTCGGCGTCGGCGCCGAGACCTTCTCGATCGGATTCGGGCGGGAGGTCGTCGGCTGGAGCGACAAAAGAGGCACGCGCTGGAAGGTCGGCTGGCTGCCGTTGGGCGGCTACGTGCGGTTCGTCGGCGACATGAACCCGGCAAGCGCCCCGGCGCGGCCCGAGGACGTTCCGATCGAGCAGCGCAGCCGCAGCTTTCACCTCAAGCCGGTGTGGCAGCGATTCCTCATCGTGCTGGCCGGGCCCATGGCCAACTTCCTGCTGGCGATCCTGATCTTCGCGGCGTTTTTCGCCACCTTCGGCATGCCGCGCACCCCCAATGTGGTGCAAAGCGTCCTTCCCGGCGGGGCGGCGGCGCAGGCCGGTATCGCGCCGGGAGATCGCATCCTGGCGGTGGCCGGGCGCGACACGCCGACGTTCGAGGACCTGTTCCAGGTGGTCATGCTGCGTCCCGGCGAACAGGTCGAGGTGGCGCTGGAGCGGAACGGCGAACGCCAGGTGCTGCCGCTGCGCATTGCGGTGGAAGAGCAGCAGGACCGCTTCGGCCAGCGCTTCCGGATCGGCCGCATCGGCGTGCTCGGCGCTGGCCGCGAATATGTGAGGCTGTCGCCGCTCGAGCTGATCCCGGCCGCGACTGGCTATAC
The DNA here is from genome assembly GCA_035540875.1 of Sphingomicrobium sp. Lineage (GTDB taxonomy): Bacteria > Pseudomonadota > Alphaproteobacteria > Sphingomonadales > Sphingomonadaceae > Sphingomicrobium. The sequence continues at coordinate 4,776 of DATLFV010000101.1, forward strand.
GGTGAGCATCACGCGCGCCACCATCGACGGGCTGTGGCAGATCCTCACTGGCCGCCGCTCGGCGAAGGATCTGGGGGGGCCGCTGAAGATCGCCCAGGTGGCGGGCCAGCAGGCCAGCCTCGGCCTTTTCGAGTTCATTCAGCTGCTCGCCTTGTTCTCGATAAACCTTGGGTTCATCAACCTCTTGCCAGTGCCGATGCTGGATGGCGGGCACCTGCTGTTCTATGCCGTTGAGGGTGTCCGGCGCCGGCCAGTCAGCGCGCGAGCGCAGGAATGGGCGTTCCGGGGCGGGCTCGCATTGCTGCTCGCGCTGATGTTGTTCACGACCGTCAACGACCTCGACTCGTTCGGTCTCTGGGAACGGCTTGGGCGCTTGATTGGCTAAGTCGGTTGGGGCAGTGCAGAAGCGAATGGCCGGCGGCGCGACAGGGGGCCGCGGCAATCATATAAGGCGGGGACGCGTGATTTCAGCAATGAAGACCACTGGCAAGCGCGCCGGCGCGGCGCTCCTCGTCGGCACGATCCTGGGAGGCCTGTCGGCACCAGCACTCGCGCAGCAGGCAGGCACGGCCCCGGCCGCGCCGCCGGCAGTGGCCGGTGCGCCGATGATCCGGTCGATCGCCGTCAGGGGCAACGTCCGCCTGGAGCCGGAGACGGTCCGGGCCTACGCCAATCTCAATCCGGGCGAGAGCTATACGTCCGAGAAGCTCGACCAGGCGCTGAAGGACCTCTACGCGACCGAATTGTTCACCGACGTGACGATCACCGGGGCCGAGACGGGCAACCTGGTCATCAACGTCAGCGAGAACCCGGTCATCAACCGCATCGTCCTTGAGGGCAACAAGAGGCTCAAGTCCGACAAGATCCTGCCCGAGATCAAGCTTGCGCCGCGGCAGATCTTCACGCGCTCCAAGGTACGCTCCGATGTCGAACGCATCGTCGAGCTCTACCGCCGCCAGGGCCGCTTCGCGGCGCGCGTCGAGCCCAAGATCGTCCAGCTCGACCAGAACCGCGTCGACCTCGTCTTCGAGATTTTCGAGGGCGAGAAGTCGAAGGTTCGCCGCATCAACTTCATCGGCAACAGCCAGTACGCCGACGATCGCCTGCGCAAGGAGATGTACACGCGGCAGGCCGGCGGCCCGCTCGGCTTCCTGAGGTCGAACGACAGTTACGATCCTGACCGGCTCGCCGCCGACCAGCAGAAGCTTCGCGCTTTCTACCTGACCGAAGGCTACGCCGATTTCCGCGTCGTCTCGGCGCTTGCCGAGCTGACGCCGGATCGCCGCGACTTCATCATCACCTATGTGGTCGAGGAAGGACCGCGCTACCGGTTCGGCCGGATCGAAGCCGAGAGCGCGCTTCGCGACCTGTCCGCGGAGCGTGTGAAGCAGGAGGTCGACCTCAAGCCTGGCGCATGGTTCAACGCCAAGGCGGTCGAGGACGCGGTCACCGAGCTGAACGAGGTCGCCGGCAACCTTGGCTATGCCTTCGCCGACATCAGCCCCAATTATGCGCGCGATGCCGAGAACCGGGTGATGAACATCACCTTCCGCGTCGGCGAGACGCCGCGCGTCTATGTCGAGCGGATCGACATCCAGGGCAATACGGTGACCCGCGACAAGGTCATCCGCCGTGAATTCCGGCTCAACGAGGGCGATGCCTTCAACGCCATCAAGGTCAAGCGCAGCCAGGACCGCCTGCAGAGCCTCGGGTTCTTCCAGGAGAAGCTGGAGGTCAAGCAGACCGAGGGTTCGGAGCCGGACCGGATCGTGCTCGGCGTCGACATCGAGGAAAAGTCGACCGGCCAGATCCAGCTTTCCGGCGGCTATTCGAGCCTGGAGAAGTTCGTTCTCCAGCTTGCCGTCGCCCAGACCAACTTCATGGGCAAGGGACAGGAGCTCAACGCCTCGGTCAACTATTCGCGCTATTCGAAGGCGGTCCAGCTGGGCTTCTTCGAGCCTTATCTGTTCGACCGCCAGATATCGCTCGGCGGCGACATCTACCGGCGCGACTACAACAGCTTCAATTACATCGGCAGCGCGCGCAACAAGACGTATGAGCAGGTCAGCACCGGCGGCGGCATCCGCCTCGGCTTCCCGCTCACCGAGTTCACCAACGTCGGTACGCGCTACTCCCTGGTGTCCGACCGGATCGCGCTCGACCGCGCCACCTTCTACACCGATCCCGATGGCGACGGGCCGCAGCAGGCGGAGTGCGATCCGCTCAAGGCCGGCCGCTATTTGTGCGACGAGATCGGCACGCGCGTGACGTCGCTGCTCGGCTATTCGCTGGCTCGCGACACGACCAACGGCATTCGCCCGACGCGCGGCAGCCGAACCGTGCTCAGCCAGGATTTCGCCGGCCTCGGCGGCGACGTCAAATATATCCGCACGCGCGGCACGGGCACCAAATATTGGGAAGTCCGCTCCGGCTGGGTGCTCTCGGCGCACGGCGAGGGCGGGTACATCCATCCGCTGACCAAGTCGCCGGGCGACGGTCGTGACGCGATCCGGCTAAGCGACCGCTTCTTCGGCCCGCAGCTCCGCGGCTTCGACATTCGCGGCATCGGCCCGCGCGTGGTGCGATTCCCCTACAATGCGGAGGGCGCCCTCGACGATGAGGCCAACCGGACCAGCGACGCGCTGGGCGGCCGCGCTTATTACCAAGGCAGGTTGGAGCTTGAAATTCCGACCAGCGCGTCGATCCGAAGCCTCGGCTTCCGGCCGTCCGCCTACGTCGATGCCGGATCACTGTTCATGCTCAAGCGGCCGCAGCTGACCGATATTCCTGGGATCTGCACGCCGACCGGCACCAACGAGCCGAGCCAGACGCTGCTGCCCGGGCAGACCCGCGCGAACTGCAACGAGGGCTTCACCTTCACGCCCGGCCTCAAGGAGGAATTCCTCGGCAATTCGGCCAGGCCGCGCGTATCGGTCGGAGTCGGCGTCAACTGGGTCTCGCCGTTCGGACCGTTCCGCATCGACGTCGCCCGGGCCCTGCTCAAGCAGGAAGGCGACGACACCAAATTCTTCAGCTTCAACGTAGGAGCCGCATTCTAATGAAATCTCTTCTCATCGCCGGCCTGCTGCTGGGCAGCGCGGTTTCGGCGCCGGCGCTGGCGCAGGCGCAGGCCGGGGCACGCGTGCCCGCCGCCGTGATCGTGGTCGTCGACAGCGAGCGCATTTACCGCGAATGTACCGCCTGCCGGACTGCGCAGACCCAGCTGCAGAGCCGCGTGACGGCGCTTCAGTCGCGGCAGCAGGCGCTGGTCACCCAGCTGCAGCCCGAGGAGCAGTCGATCCGCACCGCGATCAACGCGCTCGGCGGCAAGGAGCCCGACGCCGCCCTGCGCGCGCGCATCACCGCTTTCCAGAAGCGGCAGGAAGATGCCAACCAGGAGCTTGGGCGCACCCAGCAGAACATCCAGTCGATCCAGGCCAACGTCCTGCGCCAGATCAACGAGCGGCTCGGGCCGGCGATCAACCAGGTGATGGTTGCCCGCGGCGCCAATCTGGCGGTCGATGTCGATGCCACCCTCGCACGGTCGCAGGGCCTGGATGTCACCACCGATGTGATCGCGGCGCTCAACCGCACGCTGCCTTCGGTCAGCCTGACGCCGGCGCCGGCGCAGCCGCAGCAGCAGCCGCAGGGCCGGTGACCGACCCGGCCACCGCCGGCACTTCGGGTCCGCTCGACGTCCGGCGGGTGATGGCGGCGCTGCCGCATCGCTACCCGATGCTGCTGGTCGACCGGGTCGAGAGCCTCGAGCGCGACCAGCGCATCGCCGCGATCAAGGCGGTGACGATCAACGAAGACTTCTTCCAGGGTCATTTCCCCGGGCGGCCGATCATGCCCGGGGTGCTGATCGTGGAGGCGCTTGCCCAGGCCGCCGGCGTGCTCGCGGTCGAGAGCCTCGGCCTCGCGAACTCCGGCAAGCTCGTCTATTTCATGGCCATCGACAACGCCAAGTTCCGGGCGCCGGTCGAGCCCGGGTGCCTGCTCCGGCTCGAGGTCGAGTTCGTCCAGAAGCGCGCCACCGTGTGCAAGTTCGCGGGGCGCGCCCTAGTCGACGGCAAGCTTGCCGCCGAAGCGAGCTTCACTGCAATGATCGCCGATCCGCCGGCCTGATCACTCGCCGACCCGGATCCGAACCCCCGCGTAGGCGGTCCGCCCGGGCGTCGCATAGCCGACCACGTCCTGATAGCGGGCGTCGAAAGCATTCGCGATCCGTACGAATCCCTCCATCTGAGCGCTGACGCGGTAGGCGATCCGCGCGTCGAGCAAGGCATAGTCATCAAGGGTGACGCGACGGGACGGGAAGACGTCGAAGTCGACGTCCTGGCGCTTGCCCACATAAGCGAGCGACAGTCCCGCCGACAAAGCGCCCCAGCGGGCGTCGGCGCCCAGCGAACCACTGTGCCTCGGGCGGCGCACTTCGCGCACAAGGGTGCCGCCGCGGACCTGCTGCTCCTCGGCGTCGAGGAAGCTGTAGCTTGCCGTCATTTCGAGCGCTTCGAGCGGGCGCCAGGCGCCCTCGATCTCCAGGCCGCGGCGCCGGCTGGCTCCGGAGGCGTTCGCGGTGCTCGCAAGGAAGCTGATGGGGTCGAATGTGCCGACGATCTCGTCCTTCAGCCGCTGGCGGTAGCCGACGAGATTGAGGTCAAGGCGCGACGTGCGATAGCGCAGGCCTGCCTCCACTCCGCGGGAACGTTCCGCCTGGAGTTCGGGATTGCCCACGAAGCTGTTCGGGAAGAAGCCGAACAGCTCGAAAAAGCTGGGCCGCGCGATGCCCTGGCCGTAGCTGAGCAGTGCGGACAAGGATCCGAAGAGCCGGGCAACGGCGGATGCGCGCACGGTGGTGGCATCCTCGAAGCCTTCGAACCAGTCGCGGCGCAGCGCCAGATTGGTGGTCAGCCGCTCGCCGAGGCTCGCCTGCCATTCGCCGACGAGCGCCGAACGGTCGCGTCTGCGATCCTGGTTCGTGCCGCCGCCGAAGCCGGTATCGCGCGCCTTGAACTCCTCTTTTTCATGATCGCCAGCGATGCTGAGCCGGTGCTCGACGGCTCCGGTCGAAAGCTCGAACGAGCCAAGCCCATCGAGCACCAGGCGCTCGCCTGCCGTGCGGTTGACGCGCTCCTCGCCGCGACGATTGCGATTGGCGCTTCGCAGCATGGTGGCGCCGAGCGTCAGGCCGAGCTTGCTCCCCAGAGGGCGAATGTCGGTGGCGAGCCGAAGCGCGCCAATGTGGTTATGGCTGGCGTCGAGGGTGTCGGCCCGGCGGAACGTCCCGGGATCCAAGCCGTCGAAGTCGCTCGTCCCCGTGACAAAGCGGCCGGCGAGGCTGAAGCCGACGGCGTCGGACGCCTTGAGCCGGCCCGACCCGCCGATGGTCGCATTCTCATACCCATCGCGCTCGCCGCCGGCACCGACGCTGTCGATGCCGTCGCTGCGCTGGAGGCCGCCGTAGAGCGCCAGGGCTCCGCCCTCCCCGCCGAGGGTGGCCCGCAGCCCGCCGCGACGAAAGTCGTGGCTGCCGGCTTCGAACGATGCTGACCCTCCGGTCCTCTCCGCGGCGGCAAGGGTGGAGAGCGCGACGACGCCACCGATCGCCTCGGCGCCGAACAAAGCGGATTGCGGTCCGCGCACGATTTCGATCCGGCGCACGCCCTCGCTGGACAGCAGCTCGAAGCGCGGCTCGTTGCCCGAAGCGGGATCATTGAAGCGGATGCCGTCGATCAGCAGCAATGTGTGATTGGCCTCGGCGCCGCGGATACGGACCTGGGTCTGGCTGCCCGGAGGGCCGGCGCTGGCGACCGCCACGCCAGGAGCGAGGCGCAGCAGGTCGAGAGCGAGCGGCTGGCCGAGACCCTCAATCCGCTTCTCGTCGAGGATGGTGACGGTGGCGGGCGCCTCCTTCTCGGGGACTGGGGCGAGCGACGTCGCGGTAACGATGATTTCGGGGCTTTCCGCCTGCGAGGGCGCGACAGCGGGGGGGCTGCCAGCCTGGGCAGCAAGCAGAACGGTCAGGATCATCTTCGAACACTCCGATAGCGCACGTCATGTCGCCACGGAGGTCCGCGCAGCCGGCCGGCCGAACGGGCCACGCAACACGGCTGGACCCGGCCGGGTGCGGACGACCATCGCAGGCAGGTTCCTGGCTCGGACCGGACAACGGTCCTTACAGTTGCGGGCACAGCGCCGGATTTTGACCGGACTTCCCTTTTAACCGCCCCCGCCAAGCGGAAAGCTCGTGGGCGGCACCTTCGACGGGGGCGCCGGTAGGGGAGGGACGGCGACGCTGTCAAGGCGCGCCGCTCGCGCCCTGGTTCGGGAGCGATGCTGGTTTTGCGATCTCGAGGAGAGCTCGCTATGAACCGCGCCGCCGCCCGGACAAGGAGCCCAAGCCAGCCATGCTGACGCCTCGACTGATTGCGATCATCCTTGCCGTTTTCGCCGCGGCGCTGTTCCGGATCCTCCCGCACCCGCCGAACTTTTCGCCGATCGCGGCGATGGCCCTGTTCAGCGGCGCATTGCTGGGGCGGCGGGCCCTGGCTTTTGTCGCGCCGCTCGGGGCCATGCTCCTGAGCGATATGGTGCTTGGCTTCCACGCCGGCATGCCCTTCGTCTACGGCAGCGTCGCCTTGATCGTCGCGCTCGGCTGGCTGCTCTCATCGAGTCGCACAGCCGCGCGTCTCGCGCTGGCCGCGGCGGCCAGCTCCGTCCTCTTCTATCTGGTGACCAATTTCGGCGTGTGGGCGATCGGCGACATGTACCCGAACACCGCTGCCGGACTTCTCGCCTGCTATGTCGCGGCCATCCCGTTCTTCCAGAACAGCCTTGCGGGTGACCTGTTCTTCACGGCTCTGCTGTTCGGCGGCTTCGCGCTCGCCGAGCGCTGGCTCCCGGTGCTTCGGCAGGCTCCGGAACTACGCACCGCCTGACGGCCCGGCCGCCTGGACCTGCTCGAACACCGGCCGAAAGGTTGCAAAACCGAGCGCCTGACGGTAGGGGCCGCGCTCGCATGAGGCTGGTCGGAACCAGCCGCCAATCCGAAAGCGCAGACCCATGAAGTCCGACACCCATCCCGATTATCACATGATCACCGTCCAGCTGACGGACGGCACCAGCTTCCAGACCCGCTCGACCTGGGGCAAGGAAGGCGACACGCTGACGCTGGAGATCGACCCCAGCGCCCATCCGGCCTGGACCGGCGGCAACCAGAAGCTGCTCGACACCGGCGGGCAGGTTGCGCGCTTCAACAAGCGCTTCGGCGGGCTGACCCTCGGCAAGAAATAAATGATCCGCTCAGCTCCTACCCTGGAGACTGAGCGGCTGACACTTCGCGGTTGGCGGAAGGATGACTTCCGTCCCTGGCTTGCGGTGATGCAGATGCCGGAGGTCAACCGCTTCCTCGGTGGCATGGGTGCGACCGCGGAGGATTTGTGGCGGCGCCTTTCGGCCGCTGCAGGCTCCTGGACCCTGCTCGGCTTCGGCGGCTGGGGCGTGTGCCGAAGAGACGATGGCACGCTGGTCGGCAATGTCGGGCTGTTCAACGCCTGGCGCGACCTGGACCCGCAATTCGGCGAAGCGCCGGAGATGGGCTGGATCTTTGCGCCGGCGGCCCATGGCCGGGGCTTCGCCGGCGAAGCCTGCACGGCTGTGCTCGGCTGGGCCGAGGCGAACCTGGAGCCGACGCCGATTTGGGCGATCATCGCGCCGGAGAACGCGGCGTCGATGAAGCTCGCTGCCAAGCTCGGCTTCGAGCCGCTGCACACGACTGAATATCATGGCGCGCCGACGGTCGTGCTGCGGCGCCCCGCCTGGGCCTAGGGTCAGCGGCGCAGCGACTTCCTGATCTCTTCGACCGCAACTCGCCAGGCCCGGCTCTCCGGCGCGACCAGCTCGACATGGCCGGTGCGCTCGATCATCCGAACCGTGACATCATCCCCGCTGGCGCGCATCGCCGCGGCATAGCCGCTCGCGTAGCTCGTCGGGATGATCCGGTCCTGCAAGCCGTTGACCAGCACCTGGCGCACGCCGATCGGCGCCAGCCGCGGCACCGAAGTCTCGTCGTAGCGTGCGCCGGAGATTTTGCCGATCACCTCGGTTCCGCAACCGCTTCCCGGCGGACGCGCCGCCTCCTCGAGATCCGGTAGACCGCCCAGGCTGACCACGGTGCGAATGGGAAGCGGGCTGGCGCTTCGCAGGACGCTGGAGCGGGGCAGGCGCGGCCGGGCCGCGAGCCACAAGGCCAGGTGACCACCGGCGGAATGGCCGACCGCGGTCAGCCGCGACAGATCGAGCTTGTATCGCGGCGCATGGGCGCGCAGCGCATCCGCCGCCGCGGCCGCGTCGAGGAAAGTGCCGGGATAGCCGCCGCCAGTGCGATCGACGCCGCGATAGTCGATGTTCCAGACGGCGATGCCGCGCTTGCGCAAGTCATCCGCGATCCAGTTCATGATCGTCCGGTCGGCGATGTCGGTCTGCCAGCAGCCGCCATGGACCATCAGCACCACCGGATGCGGCCCGCGGCCCCGCGGCAGCCACAGGTCCGAAACCTGGAGCGGGTCCGACCCGTAGCGAATCGCGACCGTCGGCTCAGGGCGCGGCCGGGTCAGCAGGTCCGGCCACTTCATCAGGGCCGGTGGGGAAGCGGCGACCGCTGCCGTCGGCGGTTCGGCAGTCCGGGCTGCGCAGCCGGCCTGGAGGAAGGCCGTGGCGGCCGCCAGCGCGGCCAGGAGGTGGTGGTGGGAACGCACATTCAACTCCGATGCAGGCGGTCGACCGAGGTCGGCTCGCCGACGCTAGAACGCCGGGTGGCCGGTGATCGCCCGGCCGAGGATCAAGGCGTGGACGTCGTGCGTGCCCTCATAGGTGTTGACGGTCTCCAGGTTCAGCGCGTGGCGGATCACCTGATATTCGGCGCTGATGCCGTTGCCGCCGTGCATGTCCCGGGCGACGCGGGCGATGTCGAGCGCCTTGCCGACATTGTTGCGCTTGATCAGGCTGATCGTCTCGGGGATCAGCTCTCCCGCTTCCAGCCGGCGGCCGACGCGCAGCGCCGCCTGCAGGCCGAGGCTGATCTCGGTCACCATGTTGGCGAGCTTGAGCTGGACCAACTGCGTGGCGGCGAGGGGACGCCCGAACTGCTTGCGGTCGAGCGTGTACTGGCGGGCCGCGTGGAAGCAGGCCTCGGCGGCACCCATCGCTCCCCAGCCGATGCCGTAGCGGGCGCGATTGAGGCAGCCGAACGGACCCTTGAGCCCCTCGACGTTGGGGAGCAACGCGTCCTCGCCGACCTCGACATTGTCCATGACGATCTCGCCGGTGATCGACGCGCGCAAGCTGAGCTTCTGCTTGATCGTGGGCGCACTGAGGCCCGGCATACCCTTTTCGAGCACGAAGCCGCGGATCCTGCCGCCATGCGATTCCGATTTCGCCCACACCACGAACAGGTCCGCGATCGGCGAATTGGTGATCCACATTTTCGAGCCGGTGAGGCGATAGCCGCTGGCGGTCCTGTCGGCGCGGGTGCGCATGCCGCCCGGATCGGAGCCGGCGTCGGGCTCGGTAAGACCGAAGCAGCCGACGAGGTCGCCCTTCGCAAGGCCCGGCAGATATTTGCGCCTTTGCTCTTCCGAGCCGTACGCGTGGATCGGGTGCATCACGAGCGAGCTCTGCACCGACATGGCCGAGCGGTAGCCGCTGTCGACGCGCTCGACCGCGCGAGCGATGAGGCCGTAGCTGACATAGCCGAGGCCGGCGCCGCCATAGTTTTCAGGAATGGTTGCACCGAGCAGGCCGAGGCCGCCCATTTCACGCAGAATCTCGCGGTCGAAGCTTTCGTCGAGAAAGGCCTCGGTGACGCGGGGCTGCAGCTGTTCCTGCGCATAGGCCTCGGCGGTGTCGCGGACCATCCTTTCCTCGTCGCCGAGCTGATGCTCGAGGTCGAACGGGTCCGCCCAGTCGAACGGCAGGATCGCCGGCTCGCCATGGTCAGCATCCGGCATGCGTTGGGTCGCCACGTCTCAAGTCCCCGCGATCGGAAGAGGTGCGGGCTCCTTAGCTCCCTGCGCCGGCCTTCGCCACCCCGCGGCCGAGGCTGCGCTTGATGGTAAGCCCGATATTCGTGTGCCGGTTCCGTTCGCGAACTTCGTCGAAGGCGAGGGCGGGCGTCAGCCGGTTGGGGAATGACAGCTGGCGTCGGCGACCGCCGCCGATGTCGAAGAGATTGTCGACGTCGAGGGTGACCGCGGTGCGCGCGTCGGGGCGGTACTCGATGAAGGCGGTGCCGTAAGGACCGGTGTTGAAGCTGGTGTCGAGCTCGTTGGTCCGGAAGAAAGTGAAGCTGTCGCGCTCGGCGACCATGAAGCCGTACGAGAAGCGGCCCGCGTCGCGGCGCGCCTCCATTTGCCACTGCCACTCGGGGTAGAAGCCACTGAAATTCCGCGGCTCGCCGGTGATCGGATCATCGACCCGAGTGCGCTGGAGCTGCCCGTTGAACTTGAGCCGAAGCCCCGTCCACAACTGCCCGAGCGGCGCATCGACGGTGAGGCGGGCGAAGTGGCGCCTGCCGGTGCCGATGTTGCCGGGAGCGTCGAAGCTGTTGCCCTTCTCGTCGAAGATCAGGACCCGGTCCTGGAGCAGGCTGACGAGGTCGTGGCCCAAGTCCAGCTTGAGCAGGCCGTTGCCCAGGATCTTGCGGTCCGCGGTCAGCCTAAACTCCCACGTGCGCTGCGGCAGCAGATTGGCGTTGCCGCCGTTGACGCGGTCGTTCGACAGCTCGGCGGCGCTGATGAAGTCGAAGAAGTCGAGCTGGGCGACGCTGCGGCGGACCGACAGCTGCGCGTGCCAGCCGCCGCCGGGCTTCCAGTCGAGCGTGAGGTTGGGCTTGAGGAACTTGAGGGTGCGGTCGGCCAGGGCATCGCCGCGAACCTCGAGCTGCGAATATTCGAAGGTGAGGCCGCCATCGATCCGCAGCGCCGGAGTGAGGTTGCGGCCCAGGTTGACGAAGGTCTCGGCCCTTCTTTCCTTCACGTTGGCGTCGTCGATCGGCAGGTCGATGCGGCGGCGGCCGCCGGCGGCGTCGAGGACGAACAGTTCGACCGCGCTGTCGAGCGTGTTGAGGACCGCCTCGCCGCCAGCTTCGAAGGAGAAGCCCGTCAGGTCCTGGCGGTTCCACGTCAGGCGGCCGATGGTCTCGTTGCGCCTCGCGTCCTGGCTCTGCTCGAAGCCGCCGACGATTTCGGCGCCGTCCGCAAGCAAGCCGCTGCGCTGGTAATAAGCGTCGAAATTGTCGCGCTTGCGACGGGTTGCGAGCCCGACGAGCTTGAGCGCGCCGCCAGCGAGCGGGCGCGTGACGTCACCGCCGATCTCGAACACCGGATTCCTGGCTTGCTGAGACAGGCTGTCATCGCGTTGCGGGCGACCCCTCGGAGTGACGCGGTTCTCCTGATCGAGGGCGAACCGGCCGCGAGTGAAGCGGGCATTGAGCCGGAAGGCATTGTCGCGGGCGCGCTCCAGCGCCCAGCTTCCGGACAGGAAGGGGCTGAAGCTTTCGATGCTGTTGACCTTGCGCCGCAACTCGAGTTGCTCCCCGCTTGTCGGATTGCTCAGCGTGTCCGAGCCTTCCTCATGCTGATAATTGTAGTCGCTGCTTGCCGACAGGTTCACGGTCGCCGCGCCGCGCTTGATCATCGTCGAGCCTGAAGCCGTCGGGGCCAGGCGGCCGGTGTAGATCCGCCGGGCAGTAGTAGTGACATTGCCCTCGGTTCCGCCCTCTGCGGACAGGATCACGTTGAGCACCTGGCTCTTGCCCGAATATTCGGCGCCGTAGAGGTCCCCTGGACCGACCTCGACGCGAACCACGCTGCGCGACGGGATGCGCGCCAGCGTCGTTTCCAGCGACTCGGCCTTGGAGCTGGGCCGCGCGCCATTGATGACGACATTTCCTGCGGCGCCGGCGAAACCGCGCGTGTCGGAGTCGCCGAGTTCGAGCGAGAAGCCGGGAACTCGGCGAGCAATGTCGAGCGCAGTGCGCGGCGCGAAGCCGGCGAAGAAGTCGGCCGCATAGACGGTGGTGCGGTTCGCCTGCGCGGGCGCGGCCGCAGGCTGGTCGCGAGGGGTTGTCGCCTGCGCGAGCAGCGGCGCGGGCATGGACATCATCGCGATCCCCGCCGCCGACCGAAGCATAACCCCGTTTTGCATATGCGCCCCTCGTTACATTTGTAGCGGTTGGCACTCAGCGGAGGATTTTGCAGCAGCCGTTCGACCAATCGACGAACGTCTAGGCAAGGTAACTCGCAGCGTCTGCGAATGGCGGATGGGGTGGGATTCGAACCCACGGTGGGCTTGCACCCACGGCGGTTTTCAAGACCGCTGCCTTAAACCACTCGGCCACCCATCCAGGGTTCAGCTTGACCATCCTATCGCTGCTCGCGGCGGGCCGTGCAAGGCGCGCGGCGGACCCTGCTGGTCGCACGGGGGTTAACCACCCTAAGGCTCGCAGCGGGTCGGGAGGAGTAGGCGTGCAGGTGATCGGTTGGCTGCTGGTGAGCTTGGCGACGGTAATGCTCGGCGGCGCACAGCCCCAACCGGCAGTGCGGGCCGCGCCTGCTGCTCCGCAACTCGCGGCGGCGGTTCAGCCGACGCCGCCGGTCGTGGCGCCTCCGGTCTATGCGCCACCCTCTTATGCAGCGCCGACCGGCTTTGAGTCCTACAAGCCCTATCTGATGGCCCGCGCCAGGCGCGAGGGCGTGCGGGAAGCGACCATCCAGGCGACAATCCCCACCTTGCGCCTGAACAGCCGGGCCATGGAGCTCGACCGGGCGCAGCAGCCCAGCGCCACGCCCTCCACCCAGATGGCGCCGTTCGCCCCGTACCGCGCCAAGCATGTGACGCCCGTGCTGATCAGCCGCGGCCAGAGCCGCTATGCCCAGCACTGGAACCATCTTCAGCAGGTCCAGGCCCGCTACGGCGTCGATGCCGCGGTGCTGATGGCGATCTACGGCCACGAGACCAGCTATGGCTCGATCACCGGCAGCTTCGACCTGCTCGATGCGCTGAGCAGCCTTGCCTACGAAGGGCGGCGGCGTGAGTATTTCGAAAGCGAGCTCATGGCGGCGCTCAAGCTGATCGACGCGGGCATCCCGCGCTGGCGGCTCAAGGGCAGCTATGCCGGCGCCATGGGCTATCCGCAGTTCATGCCCTCGGTGGCGCTGCGGCTGCGCGCCGATGGCGACGGCGACGGTTATGCCGACATCTGGTCGAGCGAGCCCGACGCTTTGGCCTCGATCGCCAATTACCTCCGGCAGGCCGGCTGGAAGCCCGGAGTCGCCTGGGGTGTTGCCGCGCGCACGCCGCCGACCCTCAACCGGGCGGCCATCCGCAATCCGCTCAACGCGACCCGCTGCCCGCGCGTGTTCGCCCGCCACAGCCGCTTCCTGACCGTCGGCGAGTGGCGCGCGCTGGGCGTTGTGCCCTACAGCAACGCCATTCCCGACACCGAGCTTGCCAGCCTGCTCGAGCCCGACGGTCCAGGGGCGACGGCCTATCTGCTGACCGGCAATTATCGCGCGATCCTCGATTATAATTGCTCGAACTATTACGCGCTGGCGGTCGGCCTGCTCGCGGACGCGATCGCCCGCCGCTGAACCCCCTCGCGCACTGACGACGAGGGCGATAGACTGGGGTCTCCAGCACCTCCACGAAGGTTCGATCCCACCGATGACTCGCCGCTTGCTGCTCGCCGCCACTGCCGTCGCCCTGATCTCCGGAGGAGCGCCGGCCAAGGCGCCGCCCTTCGATACGCCGGCGCCGATCGCTTATCTCATAGACCTGTCGTCAGGTGCCGAGCTTCTGGCAAAGAATGCCGACCAGCGCATCCCGCCCGCCTCCATGGCCAAGATGATGACCACCGAAGTGGCGTTCGAGCTGATCGACAGCGGCCAATTGCCGTTGAACAAGATGTGCACGGTGCAGCCCGAGACGTGGCGCAAGTGGCACGGCCCGCAGGCCGGATCGACCATGTTCCTCAGCGCCAACGAGCAGGTCAGCGTCGAGAATTTGCTGCACGGCATCGTCACCTTGTCGGGCAACGACGCCTCGGTGGTGCTCGCCGAATGCATCGCCGGGACCGAGGAGGCATTCGTTGCGCAGATGAACGCCTTGGCGCAGAAGCTGGGGCTGAAGAACAGCCGCTTCGGCAACAGCAACGGCTGGCCGGACGAAGGGCGCACCTATGTCACGGCCCGCGACCTCGCGGCGATCGCCCGCGCCTCGATCGAGCGGCACCCCAAGCTCTACAAGCAATTCTATGGCCAGCCGAGCTTCACCTGGGGCAAGACCCTCGGCTCGGGCCAGGCGATCACTCAGGGGAACCGCAACCCGATCCTCGGCAAGATTGCGGGCGCCGATGGCCTCAAGACCGGCCACACCAACGAGGCCGGATACGGCTTCACCGGCTCGGCCGAGCAGAACGGGCGGCGGCTGGTGATGGTGGTCGCGGGCCTGGACAGCTGGAACGCGCGGGTGAACGAGTCGACCCGGCTGATGAACTGGGGCTTCAACGCCTGGACCGCCAAGCCCCTGTTCCAGAGCGGCGCCAAGGTCGGCACCGCCAAGGTCCAGCTCGGCGACGACAGCGAGCTCGACCTGGTGGCGCCGCGCAACCTCGCGGTCACCATGCCCGCCGGGCTGGCGAGCGGCCCGACCCGGTTGAAGATCCGCTACCAGGGGCCGATCAAGGCGCCGGTCGCCAAGGGCGCACACGTCGCCGACCTGGTGATCCTGACCGGCGACACCGGTGAGCAGGTGGTGCCTCTGGTTGCGGGCGAGCAGATCGGCGAGGCGGGCTTCTTCGGCCGCATCTGGCTCGGGCTCAAGCAGCTCGTCGGAATGGCGTGAGCGCCGGCGGACGCTTCATCAGCCTCGAGGGCGGGGAGGGGGTCGGCAAGTCGACCCAGGTGAAGGCGCTTCAGGCGGCGCTTGGCGAACGCGGGCTCGACGTGGTGGTGACCCGCGAGCCCGGCGGCAGCGAGGGCGCCGAGGCGATCCGTCAGCTGCTGCTCGCCGGCAGCGAGGAGCGGTGGAGCGCGCGCGCGGAAGCCCTGCTGTTCGCAGCCGCCCGCGCTGACCATGTCGAGAAAACCATCCGACCGGCGCTGGACGAAGGTCGCTGGGTGCTCAGCGACCGCTTCCTCGATTCCTCGCTCGCCTATCAGGGCGGCGCCGGCGGACTCGGCATCGCCAAGGTCCGCGAGCTTCATGCCTTCGGCTCCTGCGGCTTCCTTCCCGACCGCACCCTGGTGCTGGTGCTGGACGAGGGGGGGCAGCGGGCCCGGGCACGCGACGGCGAGGCCGGCGACCGCATCGGCAGCCGCGCCGACGCTTATCACTTTTCTGTCGAGGCAGCGTTCAGGACCATCGCCAAGGAGGAACCCGTGCGGGTGCGGCTGGTCGACGCCTCCGGGCCGCCCGAGGCGGTCACGGCGCGCCTGCTCGCGGCCATCGCGGACCTGCTGCCGTGATCCTCGGGCAGGACAGGGCGGTGGCCCAGTTCCTGGCGGCGATGCGGAGCGGCGCGTTGCACCACGCCTGGCTGCTCGCCGGCCCGCGCGGCGTCGGCAAGGCGAGCTTCGCCCGCGCCGCCGCGACTCGCGTGCTGGCCGAGGCTGCGGGGCCCGCTGTCTCGCTGCCGGGTCTCGACGTTCCCGACGATCATCCCACGGCGCGACTGATTGCTGCGGGCAGCCATCCCGACTTCCGGTCGCTCGAGCGGCTCGAGAATGAGAAGACCGGCACCCTGGCACGGAACATCTCGGTGGCGCAGATCCGCTCGCTGAGCGAGTTGCTCGACCTCAGCCCGGCCCTGTCGGAGTGGCGCGCGGT
>DATLFV010000102.1:0-9829 GCA_035540875.1 Sphingomicrobium sp.
CATCGGCCCGGCAAAGCGCAGCGCGGCGTCCGCCAGTGCCGCCCCGGCCCGCTCCATCAGCATTTCGACGCTCGTCCCGGCGGCGATCGCCTGCTCCTCGGCCTCGCGCATTGCGGCGGCAGTCAGGATCGGGCGGCCGAAGGTCATGGCGCCGCGCCTTAGCGCAGGCTGCTCGCCAGGCGCCACCATTCGCGCGGCACGGCTTCCAGCGCGCGGTCGCGATGTTCGTCGCTGTCGAACAAGGCGAAGCAGGTCGCGCCGGAACCCGACATGCGGACGGTCGTGGCGCCGGGCTGTGCCGACAGCCAGGCCAGGACCGATCCGATCAAGGGCACCAGCTGCGTCGCCGGGCCTTCGAGGTCGTTGCGGCCTTCCCGCCAGTCCCCGAGAGGACCGCCGTCGCCGCCGTTCCAGCACGCGAACACGTCGGCGGTGCGCAGCGCCACCCGTGGATTGACCAGCAGCACCGGCGTCCCGCTGAGCTCCGGCACGTCGGCCAGCCGCACCTCGTCCCCTGCCCCGCCGCCAATTGCGGTCATGCTGAGCAGGCAGGCAGGAACGTCGGCGCCCAGCGCCGGAGCCACCGCCGAGGCGTGAACCGGGTCGGTCCCCCACATCGATGTCAGCAACCGCAAGGCTGCGGCGGCGTCGGCCGAACCGCCGCCGATGCCCGAGGCGACGGGAAGCCTCTTGTCGAGGTGGAGCGAGGCGCCCCGCCGCTCGCCGGCCCGCTCCTGCAGCGCGCGGGCGGCGCGAAGCACGAGATTGTCCTCGCCGTGCGGAGTGTCGGCAGCGAACTGGCCCGAAACCGTCAGGCTCAGAGCATCGGCAGGCTCGGCGCTCAGCCGGTCGCCGTCCGTGCAAAAGGCGAACAAAGTCTCCAGCCGGTGGCGGCCGTCGGGAAGCCGGCCGCGGACATGGAGCGCGAGGTTGACCTTGGCCGGAGCGATCTCGCGGGCTGCGGTCAAGGCGCCGCCGTGGCCGGGGTCAAGCCGGTCTCGATCTTGGCCTTAACGCGCGAGGCGATTTTCTCTTCGGCGGTGATCAGCGCCGCCGCCCAGGCGAAGCGCGCTTCGAAGCGGCGCCCGGCCGCGAATAGAGCGTCGCCGAGATGCTCGTGGATCTCGGCCTGCTGCGGGTCGGCGGCGGCGGCACGCTGCAGGACCTCGATCGCCTGCTGCAGGCGGCCGCGCTTGTACAGCGCCCAGCCCAGCGAATCGGTGATCGAGGCGTCGTCGGGGGCAAGGCGGCTGGCCTTGCGGATCATCGCTTCGGCGACGTCGAGGTCCTCGCCGCGCTCGAGCTTGGCATAACCCAGGAAGTTGAGCACCAGTGGCTGCTCCGGCGCCACGGCGAGCGCCGCATGGAGCGCGCCCTTGGCTTCCGCCCAGCGGTTGCCCGATTCCAGCGCGCTGGCGCGCAGCAAATGGAGCGGCCACAGCTCGCTCGTCAGGCCCTCGGCCGTGGCGAGCATCACTGCGCGGCCGTAGGCGTCGGCGGCGTCATCGTGGCGGTCCATGGCCCGGAAGACGTCGCCGAGCCTGGCCCAGTCGGCGATGCCGGCGCCGGGATCGCGAACCGCGCGCTGCGCGAGCGCGAGCGCCTCCTTGAAGCGCTTCTGGTCGTTGAGGATCCGGGCCGCGGCGTCGCGCGCCTGTGCCACCCGCGCATCGCCTGCGGGCACCTGCTCGAGTACGCGAAGCGCCTCGCGCGAGCGATCGTTGGCGTCGAGCAGCAGCGCCAGCAGCAAAGTCGCGCCGCTGTTGCGGGGATCGGCGTAGCGGGCGACCTGCGCCATGCCGATCGGCAGCAAGGTGTCGCTGACCCGGTTCAGCTCGATGGCCAGCCCGAGCAGCAGCTCGGAAAAGGCCTGCTGAGCGCTGGCGATGGTCTGCCCGCTCGGCTTTCCCGCCAGGATGCGGGCGCGGGCGACTCCCCTCTCCAGGCCAAGGCCCTCGATCATCGCCAGCGCGCGCGTGCGATCGCCCGCTGCCAGGAAGGCGTCGGCGAACGCGAGGCGAAGCCGGCTTTCGCGTCCTCCCGCATTTTCGATGGCGCGACCGGCGAAGGGCTCCGCCTCCTCGCTGCGCCGGAACTTGAGCAGGATCAGCGCCCGGTTCTCGGGCTTGAACGCGGCAAGCAGGCTGTCGGCCGGCACCCGGTCGATGATGGCAAGCGCGCCTGCAAGATCGCCGCGCTCGGCCGCTGTCCACGCCTGGATCAAGGGCGCCACGAAGCTGAGGTCCCCCTCCTCGCCGGTCCCCCCGAGGAAGGCCAGAGCGCGCTCGTTGCGGCGGTTCCGGAGCTCGTCGGCGGCGAGCAGCAGGCGCCCATCGACGGTCAGCTCGCGCTGCGGCAGCCGCCGCGCCAGCGACAGAGCAAGGCGCATGTCTCCGGCGCTGATCGCCTGGCCGAGCGCCCGGCGGATCAAGGCGGCATCGCCATCGGCCGCGGCCAGAGCGGCAAGCAGGCTCGCCGCGCGCTCATGGTCGCCGCGCATCGCCGCGGCGCGGGCCTCGACATAGGTGCGGGCGCCGTCCATCGCCGGCGACTTGCGCGCCGCTGCGGCCGGCGCCGGCAAAGCGGCGGCAGCCGCGGCGGCGGCGAGCACAGCGACGATCCTACATGTTGGGATAGTTCGGCCCTCCACCGCCTTCGGGCACCACCCAGTTGATGTTCTGCGTCGGGTCCTTGATGTCGCACGTCTTGCAGTGGACGCAATTTTGCGCGTTGATCTGCAGCCGCGGCTCACGATCCGGACCTTCGACATATTCGTAGACGCCGGCAGGACAGTAACGCTGTTCCGGCCCCGCGTAGACCGGCAGGTTGATCGCGGTCGGAATGTCCGCGTCCTTGAGCGTCAGGTGGACCGGCTGGTTTTCCTCGTGGTTGGTGTTCGACAGGAACACCGACGACAAGCGGTCGAAGGTCAGAACGCCGTCCGGCTTGGGATATTCAATGGGGTGCACATGCTCCTTGCGGGCGATCCGCTCGTGGTCGCCATGCTTGTGCTTGAAGGTCCAGGGCAGCCCCACCCCGAGCTGATTGAGCCACATGTCGAACCCGGCGTAGAGCGTGCCCATTGTGCCGCCGAAGCGCGCCACCGCCGGCTGGGCGTTGCGGACCTTCTTCAGCTCCTTGACGATCCAGCTCGAATGCAGCGCGGTCTCGTAGGTGTCGAGCGTGTCGGACGTCCGCTCGTCCGATACTGCCGCGAACGCCGCTTCGGCCGCCAGCATGCCGCTCTTCATCGCCGTATGCGTGCCCTTGATGCGCGGCACGTTCACGAAGCCGGCCGAGCAGCCGATCAGGACGCCGCCGGGGAAGACCAGCTTGGGAATTGCCTGGTAGCCGCCCTCGTTGATCACGCGCGCACCGTAGGACACGCGCTTGCCGCCCTCGATCTCGGCACGGATCGCCGGGTGCAGCTTCCAGCGCTGCATTTCCTCGAAGGGCGACAGGAACGGGTTCAGATAATCGAGCGCGACGACGAAGCCGAGGGCGACCTGGTTGTTCTCCTGGTGGTAGAGGAAGCCGCCGCCCCACGCGTCGTCGAGCGGCCAGCCCTGGGTGTGGATCACTCGTCCCGGCTTATGATTGTCGGCAGGAACGTCCCACAACTCCTTGATGCCGAGGCCATAAACCTGAGGACCGCTCTGGTCGCGAAGCCCGAACAGCTCGGTCAGGCGCTTGGTGAGATGGCCGCGCGCGCCCTCGGCGAAGAAGGTGTAGCGGGCGTGCAGCTCCATGCCCGGCTGGTAGTCGGGGCGGTGGCTGCCGTCGCGCGCGACACCCATGTCGCCGGTCGCCACGCCTTTGACCGACCCGTCGTCGTGGAACAGGATCTCGGCAGCGGCGAAGCCCGGGAAGATCTCGACGCCGAGTTCCTCGGCCTGCGAGGCCAACCAGCGGCACAGATTGCCGAGGCTGAGCGTGTAGTTTCCGGCGTTGTGCATGAACCCCGGCAGCGTCCATTCCGGAATTGCGAAGCGCTTGCTGCGGGTCAGCACCCAGTGATGGTTCTCGGTGACCGGCACGCTCAGCGGCGCGCCCTTGTCCTTCCAGTCGGGGAGCAGTTCGTCGAGCGCCCTGGGATCGATCACGGCGCCGGAAAGGATGTGCGCTCCGACCTCGCTGCCCTTCTCGAGGATGCAGACGCTGATGTCGCGCCCCGCCTCCGCCGCGAGCTGCTTGAGGCGGATCGACGCGCTGAGCCCGGCCGGGCCGGCGCCGACGATGACCACGTCGTACTGCATGGACTCGCGCTCGGTCATTCGCACCTCTCGTCGCGCCGGGTGAACATCTCGACTCATTAAGCCCTGCCAAGTCCTTGACCATGCCGTCAATGGCGGATGACAAGGAGGACGGATGGGTGGGGAGATGATGATCGACGATGCGGCGATTGCCGCCAGCGCCTTGCGCTGGTGGCTGGAGGCCGGTGTCGACGTGCCCGTGCAGGAAGCGCCGCGCGACTGGCTGAACCCGGTGCGCGCCGCTGCGCCTGGTGCTGCCGCTGCGCCCGCCCCTGCCGTTGCGGCGCCGCGGGAGCCCGTCCCGCTGCCCGAGACGCTTGACCTGTTCCGCGACTGGCTCGGCTCTGCCAAGGAGCTGCCGATGGCAAGCGCCGGAGCGCGCCGGGTCCTGCCGCACGGTGAGCCGGGCGCGCCGGTCATGCTGCTGGCCGAGACTCCGGCCGGCGAGGATGCCGCCGCGGGCCGACCGATCGCGGGCGAGGCGTGGACGCTGATGGAGCGCATGCTGGCGGCGATCGGCCTTGCCGCCGAGGATGCCTACAGCGCATCCTTGTCCTGCTTCCATGCGCCTGGCGCGCGGCTCGGCGAGAAAGAGCTTGCCGCCTGCGCGACCATCGGCCGCCGCCACATTGCCCTTGCCGCCCCCAAGCGCCTGCTGCTGCTCGGCGATGCGCCGGCGCGGGCGATGCTAGGCAAGAGTCTCGCCGAGGCTCGGGGCCACGTTCACAAAGTGGAAGGGGTGCGTACGATAGTCACCTTCCACCCACGGTTTTTGCTCAAGCAGCCGTCCAACAAGGCGCTCGCCTGGCGGGACTTGCTGCTATTGATGGAGGAAGAGGGTTGAAGCCTGTCATCCTGGCCTCGGCGGCCATGTTCGCCGCACCGGCGTTCGCCCAGGACCCGCTTGCGCCGCTGCCGCCGCCGAGTGCCGTTCAGCCGCACGCGCAGCCGGCGGCGCCGATGCCGATGGCACAGCCGCCGCAATTGCAGCCCGCACCCCCGCCCGCTCCCGTGGTGCGGATCCCGACTGACTGGCGCGGCGTGTTCGACGCGATCCGCGCCCGCAACTGGGCCTCGGCGCAGGCGGGAATCGCCATGCTGCCGCCAAACGAGCTGTCGGCCGTTGCCAGGGCCGAGCTCTACACCGCCAAGGGCTCGCCGACGGTTGGACTGGACAGGCTCCAGGCGCTGCTCGCCGAAGCGCCCGATTTGCCCCAGTCGGAGCAAATCGCGCGGATGGCGCTGAGCCGCGGCGCGACCAACGCGCTGGTCGTCCCGGCCAACCGCCTCGTCGCCCTCGGCTCGGCGCCCGGGCGTTCGCGAGCGCGTGCGGTGAGCGGCGAGCCCGAGGCGGACCGGCTGCGCGCGCAGATCGACCCCTTGCTCAAGGACAATCTGGCGGCGGAAGCGGAAAGCCTGTTCCTCCAGGCCTTGCCCTATCTCTCCTACGAGGCGCGGGCCGAAGCGTCGCAGCGCATCGCCTGGACTTATTATGTGATTGGCCGCGACGCCGACGCCCGCCGGCTCGCGGACAGCGGCCGCCTCGGCGCGACCGGCGAATGGGTCAGCCATTCGGGCTGGGTATCCGGCCTCGCGGCCTGGCGCATGGGCGATTGCACCGCCGCTGCGCCCTCGTTCCGGCTGGTTGCGTCCAGCGCCCAGGAGCGCGAGCTGCGCGCCGCCGGCCTCTACTGGGCGGCCCGCGCGGAGCAGGCCTGCCGGCGGCCCGCCGCGGTGGCGCCGCTGCTCAAGGCGGCGGCGGCCCTGCCCGACAGCTTCTACGGCCTCGTCGCCCGCGAGACCCTGGGCATGCCGACCCAGCTGACGCCCGCCGCGGCCGGCATTCCCGCCAATGTCGCGGCGGTCCCGAACGTCCGCCGCGCGATCGCCCTTGCCAACATCGGCGAGCATCCCTTGGCCGAGGCGATGCTGCGCCACCAGGCGAAGATCGGCCGCCCGCATGAGCACCAGGGGCTGATCGGCGTCGCCAGGCAGCTCGACCTTGCCGGGGCGCAATATTGGCTGGCCCATTCGGGCCAGGCCGGCGCGGTAGCCGAGGCCGCCGACCGTTTCCCGATCCCGCGCTGGGCGCCGCTGCGCGGCTGGCGGATCGACCGTGCCCTGGCCCTCGCCCACATCCGCCAGGAGTCCAAGTTCCGCGCCGAGGTGGTGAGCCCTGCCGGCGCGGTCGGCCTGATGCAGGTGATGCCGGCGACCGCCGCGGCCATGGCCGCGCAGAACGGGCTCAGCTACACGCCGGCGGCACTGTTCAACCCGCCCCTCAACATGGAGCTCGGCCAGAGCTTCATCGAACGCATGCGCCGCTCGGGCGCGACCGCCGACCAGCTGCCCCGGGTGATCGCGGCCTACAATGCCGGGCCGCTGCCCGTCGGCCGGTGGGCGGCGATCCACGACAAGGGCGATCCTTTGCTGTGGATCGAGAGCCTCAGCTATTGGGAAACGCGCTATTACGTGCCCGCCGTGCTTCGCAATCTGTGGGTCTACCAGGGGCTGATGAACCAGCCGACCCCGACGCTTCGCGCGATCGCCGAGCACCGCTGGCCAGGCGTTCCCAGCGCCTCCACCGAGATTGCCAGCAACTAAGGTTTCGGCTCACCGCTGGAACTTGCGCCCTCGCCCCGGGGTTCTGGTTTTTTGCCAGCAAGAAGGAGCGCGGCCATGTACATTGGACTCGGCGGCCTGATCCTGTTGATCATCATCCTGGTGATCCTCTTCTAACAGGCCGGAAGAATGGTGCGGCTGTCGCGGCAGCCATCGCAATGTTCTTGTAATGTTCTCACGGCTGGCTAGGCTTGTCGGATGCCGGTCGAGTCGAGCCACGGGCGCGGCGCAACGCGCAATGCGACCCCTACCCGCTTCAACCTCAAGGAGCGGCAGGTCGAGGGCGAGTGGCTCGACCAGGTCGAGGCGCTCGACGGCGTGCCGAGGCGCCGGACCACGGTCACGATCGAGCATCCGCGCTCGATCCTGACCCGCAACCGATCGCCCGACGTCGGCTTCGACCGGTCGGTCAACGCCTACCGGGGCTGCGAGCATGGCTGCATCTACTGCTTCGCGCGGCCGACCCATGCCTTCCATGATCTGTCGCCCGGCGTGGATTTCGAATCGCGCCTGTTCGTCAAGCCGAACGCCGCGCAGCTGCTTCACGCGGCTTTGTCGCGGCCCGGCTACGAGTGCGCGCCGATCGCCATGGGCACCAACACGGACCCCTACCAGCCGATCGAGGAGCGCTGGCGGGTGACCCGCTCACTGATCGAGCTGCTGCTCGAGACTCGCCACCCATTCTCGATCACCACCAAGTCCGACCGTGTGCTGCGCGACCTCGACCTGCTCAAGCCCGCGGCCGAGCTCGGCATCGTCTCCGTGGCGATCTCGGTGACCTCGCTCGAGCCGAAGATCAGCCGCACGCTCGAGCCGCGCGCGCCGGCCGGCCGCAAGCGCATCGCGGCGATCAGGGCGCTCAATGAGGCAGGCGTGCCGTGCCACGTCGCGATCGCGCCTGTCATTCCGCAGATCACCGATCATGAGCTGGAGGCGATCGTCGAGGCGGCCGCGGCCGCCGGTGCGCGCGGGGGCTTCTATCTGCCGGTGCGCCTGCCCCACGAGGTGGCGCCCTTGTTCCGGGCATGGCTCGATGCTTATTACCCGGATCGCGCAGCCAAGGTGATGGCGACCATCCGCTCGATGCGCGGCGGTCGCGACAACGATCCCGATTTCTTCAGCCGGATGCGCGGGGTTGGTCCCTGGGCCGACCTTATCGCCCGCCGCTTCGAGCTTGCGGCGAACAGGTTCGCCCTGCCCGCTGCCAAGTTCCCGATGCGCCGCGACCTGTTCCGCCCGCCCGAAGGCCAGCAGATGCGGCTGCTCTGACGGCTGTTTCGACAAACGGCGGGTGACAAATACCGTCCGCGGTCGCTAGGCGCGTCTCATGACCCGACTCTTCCTCTGCGCCATGGCGCTTGCATGCGCGGGCACGTCCGTCGCGTCCCAGACCATCTCTCCCGCCGAGGTGACACGCCTGCAGCGCTCGGCGCTCCAGGACGAATACGCCTGGGACATATTGGAGGGGCTGACGACCGAGGTCGGTCCGCGGCTCGCCGGCACCGAGCAGGAGGCGCGGGCGCGGGTCTGGTCCGTGGCCCGGCTGCGCGCGCTCGGCTTTGCCAACGTCCGGGTCGAGCCGTTCGACATGCCGGTCTGGGTCCGCGGCGCCGAGCAGGCGTGGGTCACTGCGCCCTTCCCCCAGCCGCTTGCGGTCACCGCGCTCGGCAACAGCGGCGCCACGCCTCCCGAGGGCATCGAGGCGGAGGTCGTCGGCTACGACAGCTTCGAAGCCTTCCAGGCGGCGCCGGCGGATGCCGTCCGCGGCAAGATCGTGTTCGTCAGCCACGCGATGACCAGGACCCAGGACGGCTCAAGCTACGGCCCGTTCGGCCTTGCCCGCAGCCAGGGGCCGACGCTCGCCAGCAAGCGCGGCGCCCTGGCCATCGTCATCCGCTCGGTCGGCACCGATTATCATCGCAACCCGCATACCGGCGTCCAGCGCTTTACCGACGGTGCGACGCCGATCCCGGCGGGCGCCCTGTCGATCCCCGATGCCGAGCAGATGCAGCGCATCCTCAAGCGCGGCCAGCCGGTGCGCCTCCGCCTGGTGCTGACCCCGCGGCAGGTGGGCACCGGCCAGTCGGGCAATGTCATTGCCGAAGTGCCCGGCCGCGACCGCGCCGCGCCGCCGGTGCTGGTCGGCTGCCATCTCGACAGCTGGGATCTCGGCACCGGTGCCGTGGACGACGGCGCCGGCTGCGCGATCGTCGCCGCGGCCGCGAAACGGATCATGGACGCAGGACAGCCGCTGCGGCCGATCCGGATCGTCTGGTTCGGCGCCGAGGAAGTCGGCCTGCTCGGCGCCGAGGCCTATCGCGCCGCCCACGGCAAGGAGCCGCATTATGCCCTGGCCGAGAGCGATTTCGGCGCCGGGCGCATCTGGAAGGTCGACAGCAAGCTTGGTCCCGCTCGCAGGGAAGAGGCGCAAGCGCTTGCCAATGCGCTCAAACCCCTTGGCATCGTGCCGGGCTCGCTCGACCTCGCCGGAGGCCCCGACATCAGCGCAATGATCGCCGACGGGCAGCCGGGCGTCAGCCTGCGCCAGGACGGCACCGACTATTTCGACCTCCACCACACGCCCGACGACACGCTCGACAAGGTGGACCCGGCGGCGCTGCGGCAGAACGTCGCCGCCTGGACGACGATGCTTGCGGTGCTGTCCGGCGGCATCGCGCCGCACCCGAAGGCGCGCGCCCGGCGTTGACCCGCGATCTTTCAACCAAAAGAGGAAAGACCATGATGATCCGCACTGCTGCCCTTGCCTTTCCGCTGCTGCTGGTCGGCGCCTGCTCGGTGCAGAAGGACGAGGCGAACGGCACCACCGAGGTCAGGCTCGACGCCGAAGCGGCCGAGAACACGGCGGCAGCCGTCGGCGAGAAGGCCGAGGAAATCGGCGGCCACATCGCCAATGACGTCAGCGAGACCGGCGCCAGGGTCCAGAACGAGGTCGG
>DATLFV010000103.1:0-15805 GCA_035540875.1 Sphingomicrobium sp.
CGAGGCCGGCAGCCGCGGGTCGCTCGAGGCGCGCGCTCACGCCGGCGTGCTGCCGGGCCTGATCGTCACCGCGCGCGGCGCCCGCTCCGACGGCTTCGTGCCGGTCACCCGCGCCACCCGCGGCCCGGCGGACAAAAGAGCGGAATTTGAGCAGATGAGCCTGCGCGGCCACTTCAGCCAGCCGGTCAGCGAGGGGACGAGCATCCAGCTCAGCCTCGGCGGCTTTGCCGACGCGCGCGACCGCGGGCTGGAGTTCACCGGCAACTGCTCGCGCGGGGTCGATGCGTCGGCGCGGCTGGTCGGGCGCGGCGCGCTGCCCTTCTCGCTGCTCGCTTATGGCCAGTGGCGCGATTTCAGCAGCAGCTTCGCGGCGGTCGCGCCGGGCCGCGCGCAGGTCAGCCGCGCCTCGCTGCAGGACGAGGTGCCGGGCCGGGGGCTCGGCGCGGCGGTCGAGCTGCGCCCGCGCGCCGGGCCCGCGGAGCTGCGCATCGGCGCCGACGGCCGCCGCACCAGCGGCGAATCGCGCGAGCTATTCGCCTACGTGGCGGGCCAGGCGACCCGGCGGCGCGAGAGCGGCGGCGAGACCGTCGCCGGCGGGGCGTTCGCGGAGGTCGCGGCCGACGTCGGGCTCTGGACGCTCAGCGCCGGGGGGCGTGTCGACCATTGGCGTGTCGCCGACGGGCGCCTGCACGAGCGCCAGCTCGCCACTGGGGCGGTGCTGCGCGACGATCGCTTCGAGGCGCGTTCCGGATGGCTTCCGACGGCGCGCGCCGGCGCCGTGGTGCGGCCGGCGGCGGGGCTCAGCCTGCGTTCGGCCGCTTATCTCGGCTGGCGGCTGCCGACCCTGAACGAACTGTTCCGGCCGTTCCGCGCCGGCGCCGACGCGACCGCCGCCAATCCGTTGCTCGAGCCCGAGCGGCTGCGCGGCGTCGAGGCCGGGGCGAGCTTCGCGCGCGGCGGCATCCGGCTCGAGGCGACCGGCTTCGCCAACCGGCTGTCGGACGCCATCGCCAATGTCACGCTCGGCCGCGGGCCCGGGCAATTCCCCGGCGTCGGCTTTGTTGCCGCCGGCGGCGAGTACCGCCAGCGCCGCAACCTCGACGCGATCCGCGTGCGCGGGCTCG
Organism: Sphingomicrobium sp.; assembly: GCA_035540875.1. Classification (GTDB taxonomy): domain Bacteria; phylum Pseudomonadota; class Alphaproteobacteria; order Sphingomonadales; family Sphingomonadaceae; genus Sphingomicrobium. The sequence continues at coordinate 1,125 of DATLFV010000103.1, forward strand.
AGCTGTCGGCCGAGGGGCGGCGCGGCGCCCTTGGCGCGCGGCTGGGCTACGGCCTGGCCGATGCCCGGGTCGAGGCCGAGGGCGCGGGCGCGGCGCTCGCCGGCCGGCGGCCGGCGCAGACGCCGCGGCACAATCTCACCGGATCGCTGGACTGGGAACGGCAGGGCCGCGCCGTGTCGCTCCAGCTGCGGCGGGTCGGGGCGCAGTTCGAAGACGATCTCAACCAGCGCCGGCTGCCTGCCGCGACCACGCTCGATTTGTTCGGCGCCTGGCCGCTGGGCCCGGAGCTGCAGCTGGTTGCGCGCGCGGAAAACCTGTTCGATGCCCGGGTCGTGGCCGGCATTGGCGGCGAGGGGACGGTCGAACGCGCCATTCCGCGCACTTTGTCGCTCGGCGTGCGCTTCAGCCGGCGCAGCACAGCCCAATAACCTGGATCAGACTATTGAACGGCGGTTCGCCAAGGGCGTTGCTGACTGCTGCGCAGGAGCGCTTTCAGGGAGGTTTGACGATGGCAGCAATAAAGTCCGGTGGCTCGAAGCGCGGCTTCGCGGCGATGGACCCGGCCAAGCAGCGCGAGATCGCCAGCAAGGGCGGCAAGGCAAGTCACGGCGGCGGCCGCAAGGCAGGGAGCGCCAGCCGCTAAGCCGCACTGCCGTTTGCCGGCACGGCTGGGACTGTTCGCAACCGTCCCAGCCGCAGTGGCGTTGACCGGGCGGCATGTATCGCAACAACCTCGGCAAGAAGGACAGGAGCGGCGCCATCGCGCTGGTGGCGGCGATCCACGCCGCGCTCGGCTTTGCTTTCCTGAACATGTCGGGGACCATCGACCTGGCTGATCCGCAGCGGGTGATGCGGGTGTTCGACGTGCGCGAAATCGTGCCTCCCAAGCCGCCGCCACCGCCGCCTCCACCCCCTCCGCCGCAGGTCCAGCAGCCCAGGCCCAAGGAAAGGGAAGGGGGCTCGGCACCCAGGAACATCAGGAGCGAGGCGACGCCGATCGTCGCGCCCAGGCCGAGGGTCGAGCTCCCGGTTCCGCCCGTCGTGGCGGTCACCGAGACTCCGCGCGAAGGCGCCGCCCCGACTCAGGGCGCCTCCGACGTGCGCGGCCCCGGCACCGGCGCGGGCGGCACCGGCACCGGCACCGGCAGCGGCTCGGGCGGCAGCGGCACGGGCGGGGGCGGCAGCGACGGCGGCATAGCCACGCGCGCCCAGTTGCTGACCCCCAGCCTGCGCTCGCGGGACTATCCGCCGCACCTGCGCAGCCGCTGGCCGCGCGGCGCGGGCGTGCTGGTCACCTTCACCGTCGAGCCGACCGGGCGGGTCAGCAATTGCCGTGTCTATGAATCGAGCGGCGACAGCGAGATTGACAACATGACCTGTATGCTGGTGACGCAGCGCTTCGTGTACCGCCCGGCCCTGAACCGGCGCGGCGAAGCAGTGACGTCGCAGGCCGGATACCGGCAAGGGGATTGAGAGCGCAGCATGATCGAGGCCGAATGGTGGGAATATGACGATGTCGAGGAACTGGCCGACGCGGTCGCCGGCGACGTCGGCTTCATCGTCGAAAGCGCGCTCGACGCCCGCTCGGCGGCGCTGATCGCTTTGCCGGGGGGCAAGACCCCGGCGCCGATCCTGCCGAAGCTCGCCGCCCGCAAGCTCAAGTGGAAGCAGGTGACGGTGATCCCGACCGACGACCGGCTGGTCGCCGTCGACGACGAGCTGAGCAACGCGCGGGCGCTGGCCAAGGCCTTCCTGCCGGTCGGGGCAAGGGTGTTGCCGATCGCGACCCCGCTCGACGACCATCGCGCCGCCGGCAATGCTGCCGACGCCCGGCTCCAGGACCTGCCCTGGCCGCCGGACCTGGTGTGGCTGGGCGTCGGCACGGACGGGCATACCGCCTCGATCTTCCCGGGCCCCGACCTGCAGGCCGCGCTCGATGCGCCGCGCGCCCGCCGCGCGGTGGGGGTGATGCCCGACCCGATGCCGGCGGGAGCGCCGGTCGCGCGGGTGACGCTGACCAGGGCCGCCATCCTGTCGGCGCGCACGCTGCTGATCACCGTCACCGGCGCCGAGAAGCGCGAGCTGCTCGAGCAGGCGATCGCCGACGGCCACAGCAGCAGGCTGCCGATCGGCCGGGTGCTGGCCGAGGCCGAGCAGCCGATCGACATCCACTGGTGCCCGTGAAGCTCAAATTCGGCGTGGGTCAGAAGCGGCGGGAGACGCCGGCGAACAATTGCAGGTCGTCGGCCGCGCGGGTCAGCCCCAGATTGACTCCGCCGTCGAGCTGGAGGTCGTCGCTGAGCCGGTAGGTCAGCCCGGCGTCGGCGGTCACGATCCACCTTGCGCCGCGCTCGGTGCTCCGCTCGGCGAACAATTCGCTGTAGACGCCAAGGCGCTCGCCCAGTGCGAAGCTGACCGTTGCCGAGTGGATGAAGCTGGGCGCGTAGCCCGAGCCGTCGGCCTGCTCGAGCAGGTCGACCTCGCTCATCAGGCCGATCCCCACCCGGTCCGACACGGCAATGGCGAGCGGGACGATGAGGCCGAACTCGACCGCATCGTTGCCGATGCCGTTGCTGGCGGTGGGCAGCTTGACCACCGGCATCACGGCCAGAGCGGTTCCGCCGCCGTCATTGCCCCACAGGTTGTGCTTGAGGCGCAAGGTGAGGTCGCCGACGCCGGTGACGCTGTCGCTTCTGCCGGTGGCGCGGTCCTTCACCCGCTGCCGGACTCGAGGGTCGAACAGCAGCTGGAGGTCGGTGCTGTTGGTGATCCCGAGCTTGAAGTTGACGGGGAGCAGGCTGAGCGTCTGGGCGCGGCTGCCCCGGTCCCGGTCCCGGGTGAAATTGACGAAATCCAGCTCGACCTGAACGCGGCCGGCATCGACGGTGTAGGGGCTCTCGGTCTTGTCGGGGCGGTCGGTCGACAGGTCGCGAAGCGCCTCGCGCGGCGTCGGGTTGGCGAGGCTGTAGCCGGACTTGTCGGCCACCTGCGCCGGCGCCGGAGAGGACGCGGCAGCTGCGGCGAGCAGGACCAAGGAAATGTGCATGCTCGCTGCTCCTCGCTCAGATCGCGACCAGGAAGGCGGTGGCGTACATCACCAGCACGCCCAGAGTGACGCCGACGAAGGTGGTGGCGGAGGTCCATGAGCGGCCCTGAGCACGCGACTTGCGCACCAGATAAGCGCCGACCTCGATGATGACCTGGAGGATCGCGCCGGCGCCGATCCCCATCGCGATCGCGGCGTAGTGGGCGGAGAAAGCGAAGCTGCCGATCCAGATGCCAAGGACGGCGGGGAGGCCGGCGAGCGCGATCAGGCCGACGAAGACCCGCAGCCGCGGCTTTTCGGCGAGCATCGGGGCGGCGATGCCGATCCCTTCCGTGATGTTGTGCAAGGTGAAGCCGATCACCAGGAAGGAGCCCAGCGCCGCCGCCCCGGTCGCGAAGGCGGCGCCGATCGCCAGCCCCTCGCCGAAATTGTGGACTCCGATCCCGAACGCGATCGAGGTCGCCAGCGCCACCCCGCTCAGAACGTCGCTTTTCCTGCGGCCGATCGCCATCAGCGCGGCGAAGGTGAGAGCGGCGGGAAGCCACACCAGGGCGGCCCCGTGGAATTGCGGCGCGGCCTCCTCCGCAAACTCCAGCCCCTCGCCGAGCGTGTCGACGAGGAGGAAGGCGAGCAGCCCGATCGTCAGCGCCATTGCGAATTCGAACGCGGGCGCGCCGGCCGCGCGAAGCGCGGGATAGAAAAGCATGCCCAGCGCGATCGGCACGACTCCGACGAACAGGCCGATCAAGGCGTAGAAATTGACCCGTTCGCTGGTCAGGGCGGGGGTGGTCACCGCGACCTCGATGCTGTGCTCGAACAAGGCGCCGGTGTTGGTGAGGAAGGTCAGGTGATGCGCCTCGCCCGAAACCCAGGGGTAGGGGATGTGCAGCCAGGCCGCGCCCATGCGCGCGATCGGCCCGCCCGGCTCCTGGCGAAAGTTCCAGTAGGCGCCGTCGACCTGGACCTGGACGATCCGCATCGGCTCCGAGCCGCCGGCACGGACCCGCACGGCAATGCCATTTTCGTCGAGGATGGTGCGCTCGATCGTGAGCTCCTCGACCGGCGGAGCGGATCCCCGGAACGGCGCCAGCGGGTCGCTGGCGAGGAAGGCGGCGGCGACCAGGACGATCAGCAGCAGCGGCAGCAGCGCCCACAGCAAAGGGCGCCGGATGCCTGCCGCGGCGCTCACGCCCGCACCTCGAACAGGCTCATCCAGCCGAGCTCGGCAAACTCCGACTGGTGGGCGTGGAACATGTAGAGGCCGGGCTCATGCTCCTTGAAGCTGAACTCGAGGATGCCGCGCTGGCCCTGGCACTGCATGATCGTGTCGACGGTGCGAAGCGTCGGGGTCAGCGTGGTGCCGTGGTCGTAATAATCGAAGAAATTGGCGTGGAGGTGCAGCGAGTTGATCGGGTCGAACTCGGTGACGTTGATCAAATAAAGCCGCACCGGCCGGTCGCGGGCGATGACGATCGGCCTTTTGGTGTAGGCATGGGCGATGCTGTTGACCGCATAGACCTCGTTCTCGCCGTCGAAGTTGGTGTCGAACGCGTTCATCACCAGGACGAACTCCTGCCAGCCGGCATTCTCCGGCGAGCCCAGCAGGCGTGAGCGGGCGGCGGCCGCGCCCTCGGGGTGGCGGGCCGGGTCGGGGTCGATGATGAAGGCGCCGTACAGGCCCTTGTGGATGTGCCGCTTCAGCGGGACGGCGTGGCAATGATAAAGGTGGCAGCCGAACGGAACGGCATCGAACTCGTAAACGAACTCGCCCCCGGGAGCCACGTTGCCGGCACCGGGCACGCCGTCCATCCGCGCCGAATGGATGCCGTGGAAGTGGATGGAATGCGGGTGCGAGCCGTTGTTCTGGAAGCGGATCCGCAGCCGGTCGCCCTCGGTCGCGCGCAGCGTCGGCCCGGGGACGCGGCCATTGTAGGTCCAGGCCGGGAACATCAGGCCGGGGGCGATCTCGATCTCCTTGTCGACGGCGGTGATCTCATACTCGCGCAAGGTCCGTCCATCGGGCAGCTTCGAGACTGTTCCGACGTCCCAGTCGGTCAGCATGGCGTAGGGGTCGAAGCCGTTGCGGGCATTATCGACTGCGCCGGGGGTGATCATCCCGTCATGCGTGTCGTGCGGGCTTTGCGCATGGCCCGCGGCGGCGTGCCCGGCCGGCTGCGCAGCGGCTGAAGGGGCCAGCGCGCGCGCGACCTGGGATCCGGCCAGCAATGTCCCGCCGGAAAGCAGCAGGCGGCGGCTGACCCCATTTTTCCACCAGCCGTTCATTCGTCTCCAGCGTCCTTGCCAGGGATGGTCCCGATCGCGCAGCCGGATCGCGAGGGAATCAAGCTGCGGCTGCGGGATGTAACCAGTGCTACATTTTGGTGCAAATGCTTTTCTTTGCTGCCGGGTTCCGGTAATCGACGGCCGGGGCGGGGATATTCGAGATGGCTGAGGTGGCGGCAGCGACGGAAGACGAGGAGGGGCTGCCGGGGCCCGAGCAGCGCGCCGAGAACTTTCGCCAGACCCGCCGCGCCCGACGCACGGAGATCACCGAGGATTATGTCGAGCTGATCGCGGACCTGATCGACAGCGGCGGCGAGGCGCGCGCGGTTGACATCGCCCGCGGCCTTGGAGTCAGCCATGCCACCGTCATCAAGACCATTGGGCGACTGCAGCGCGACGGGCTGGTCGAGACCAAGCCCTATCGGGCCATCTTCCTCACCGATGCCGGGCGAAGGCTGGCCTTATGGTCGCGGCAGCGGCACGAGCTGGTCCTGAAATTCCTGCTGGCGATCGGCGTCAGCCCCGAAACCGCCCATGCCGATGCCGAAGGCATGGAGCATCACGTCAGCGCCGAGACCCTTGCCGCCTTTCAGCGCTTCATCGATCGCGAGCAAACCCCAGGCTGAGTTGATGGGGGGCCCGACAGGGTGGGCCCCGCGTCGCGCCATCCTGCCAGCTCCTGAAGCAAGAGCATCGCCGCAACGGGGTGGAAAGCGGGCGTGGACCAGGTCTATCCGATCGCCGTGGAGAAGCGCTCGACCAGCCTGCTGTTCCTGATCGTGATCCTGCTCACGGGCTGCGCCCGTCATCCGCCGATCGCTCCGCTCCCGCAGGCGGCTCGTCAGGTGCCAGCGATCTTCGTCGACCACAACCGGGTGGCGACCACCGAAATCAGCGTCGTGACCTACAATGTCGCGGGGCTGCCCTTCCCGGCACGTACCGGAACGGGGTCCGCGATGCGGCGCATTCACCTCGCCATGACGCGCGCTTGGCAGGGTGACCGCCGGCCCGATATCCTGCTCCTGCAGGAAGCTTTCGTGCCTTCGGCAACCCGGCTGATCTTGTCGGCGGGGCTCGCAAATCACGTTCGCGGTCCGTCGCCCGGGGACCGCCGGGCCGTCGCGGTCCGGGACCCGGAGCAGAACAATCTCAAAGGGCGCAAGTGGCGGAAAGGAGAGGGTTGGCCCAAGCTCGCCAACTCGGGGCTGGCGCTGGGCACCAACTTCGGCATCCTCGCCCATGTCGCCGAGCCTTTCGGGCGGCGCAGTTGCGCGGGGCTGGACTGCCTTGCGAACAAGGGCGTCACGCTGACGGCCCTGCATCTGCCGGGGGTGCCCGAGCCGCTGCTGGTCCTCAACACCCATCTCAACGCCCGGGGCGCAGCCAGGGTCAGCCGTCGCCGAACCGATTATGCGCATCGTCAACAGGTCTGCGAGATGGCGGAGCTGCTCGCCCGCGAGTGGCGCGGCCGCTATCCGCTGATCTACGCGGGCGACTTCAACACCAGGGGAACGGCGCGCCGCTTCGACTACAAGGACGAGAATCTGCCAGGGGAGCTTGCGCATCGCTTCTGCCACAATGAACCGCAGCGGTGCCGGGTCGAGATGTCGTGGGATGGCGACGAGCCATGGCGGGACACGCAGGACCTCCAGGGCTATGCCAGTTCGGCCAGGGTGACGATCGAGCCGGTGGCGATCGAAGCCGAGTTCGACGAGCCGGTCGGCGGCCGAAGGCTATCCGACCATGACGCGCTTCGCGTCACCTTTCGCATGAGCTGGCGCGTCGATGAGGCGCGCTGAGGCCCGAAGCGCGGGCTCACCGATGCAGGATCAGGGCGACTGAGGCGCCGCATTCGCCTGCAGGTCGGCAAGGAAAGCGCGGATGCGCCTGGCGTTCACGCCGACGTCGCTGCCGCCCACCCGGCTGATCGAGCGCATGTCGACCAGCGAGCCGCCGGGCCTGGCGGGGTCGGGGCGCACTCGCACCACGACGTCGTCCTTGAAGCGGAAGAAGAAGCTGGTGGCCGTCGCCTCGACGATGCCGGCGTTGCGGTCGACCCTGGCGATGTCCCAGCCGCGGCTGCGCGCCAGAGCAGCGGCGCGGTCGGTGGTCTCGGCGATCCCGCCGGGCACGCGCAGCGTGACGAGGTCGGCATAGTCGCGCCTGTGGATCGCCTTCCAGCGGCTCTCCGGGTCCAGCCGTGCAAGCTCGGGCCGGCCCTCGTGCGGGACCTTTTCGAGATAGTCGGGACGAAGCCGCAGGGCCGTGAACGCCGGCCGGTCGTCGAGGTTGGTGGTCGCCTCGTGGATGGCGGGAACGCTGCGCGCGGTCGCCACCAGCTGCAGCAGATAGGCCGAGAACAGGAGCGCGGCCACGAACGAGAGGAGGTTGAGCTTGCCCACCGCCCGTGTCCGGGCGAGCCCGGCGACAAGGCCGACGAGCGCCAGCACGCCCCCCGCCGCGGCGGCGTAAAAGGCATAGCGCAGCACGCCGAAGCCGACGCGGAAATGCCACAGCCCCATGCCGCTGCCGACCGAGGCAACGAGCGCCGCGACGATGCCGCCGAGGCTGAGCAAGGCGGCGAAGCGGGACAGCGGCCGCTGCCAGTTCGAACCTGTCTTCATCCCATGCTCCTGCCGGCGCCCGTCACACCGTCTCCAGCGGCTTGCCCCGGGTTTCCTTGAGGAAGATCATGGCAACGACCACCGAAATCGCGGTGAACAGGATCGGGTACCAGAGGCTCGCATAAATATCGCCGGTGATCGCGACGAGCGCGAAGCTGGTCACCGGCAGGAAGCCGCCGACCCAGCCGGTGCCGACATGGTAGGGCAGGCTCATCGCCGTGTAGCGCACCCGCGTCGGGAACATCTCGACCAGGGCCGCCGCCTGCGGCCCGTAGAGCGCGGTGGCGGCGACGACGAAGCCCAGCAGCACCAGCAGCAGCAAAGGCAGGTTGAGCCGCTGCGGGTCGGCCCCGGCGGGGTAGCCGGCGGCCCCGAGCGCGGCGTTGAGCCGGTCGCCGGTCGCCGCCTTGAGCGCCTTGAGCTGGTCCGTCGGCAGCGCGTCGCCGCTTGGGATCGCCAGCCGCTGCGTGCCGGCGATCACCTGCGTGGAGCCGTCGGGCGAGCGCGTCGTCGAATAGGAAATGCCGCGCGCTACCAGCAGGCTCTTGGCAATGTCGCACGCGCTGGAGAAGCGCGCGGTCCCGACCGGGTCGAACTGCACCGAGCAGGTGGCGGGGTCGGTCGCGACCACCACCGGCGTGCGCTGCTGGGCGGCGACCAGCGCGGGGTTGGTGGCCGCGGCAATGGCGTGGAAGCCGGGGATGTAGAGCAGCAGCGCAAGCACCATGCCGCCGAGCAGCACCGGCTTGCGGCCGACGCGGTCGCTGAGCCGGCCGAAGAAGACGTAGAGCGGCGCGCTGACCAGCGTCATGCCGATCAGCAGCAGGTTGACGGTCGGCTCCGGCAGCCCGAGCGAGCGGCCGAGGAACACCTGCATGTAGAAGAAGGTCGCGTACCAGACCGCGCCCTGCGCGCACATGATCCCGAAAAAGGCGATCAGCACACGCCTCAGATTGTCGCGCGTGCCGAACGCTTCCCTGAGCGGCGCCTTGGCAAGCTCGCCTTCTTCCTTGAGCTTGGCGAAGGCCGGGCTTTCCGACAGCTTGAAGCGCAGCCACACCGAGACGGCGAGCAGCAGCAGCGACACCAGGAACGGGATCCGCCAGCCCCAGCTCGCGAAGGCCTCTTCGCCGAGCGCGGTGCGGGTGGCGAGGATCACCAGCAGCGCCGCGAGCAGGCCGAACGATGCCGATGCCTGGATCCAGCCGGTCGCGCCGCCGCGCCTGTCGTTGGGGGCATGCTCGGCGACATAGATGGCCGCGCCGCCATATTCGCCGCCCAGCGCAATGCCCTGGAGGATGCGCAGGAAGATGAGCAAAGCCGGGGCCAGCACGCCGGCGCTGGCATAGGTCGGCAGCAAACCGATGGCGAAGGTCGCCCCGCCCATCAGCGATACGGTCATCAGGAACGCGCCCTTGCGGCCGAGCCGGTCGCCGACCACGCCGAAGATGATTGCGCCCAGCGGCCGGAAAGCGAAGCCGGCGGCGAACAGGCCGAGCGCGGCGATCAGCGCGGCGGTGGGCTCGAGGCCGGCGAAGAAGACCTTGGAGATGGTGTGGGCGAGCGCCCCGAATATGAAGAAGTCGTACCATTCGAACGCCGTGCCGGCCGACGAGGCGGTGATGACCCGCGTCATCGACCAGGGCTTGTGCTGCGGTGCTTCGGCTAGGCTGGCCACTCTTTGCTCCTGCTCAGGCGAGCCATGGATAGCCGCTCGGGCCGCCGCGGCAAGCCCGCTGCAGCGGGTTGGGAGCGCAGTCCGAGCCAAGTACGTCAGGGCAGCTGTAGGACAGGACTTTCTCTGCCGGCGCCAAGGCCTGCTTTCGACCACAAAGGGGACATTGGCGGCCATCGCATCTCCGCACGGCCTGAGCCGTTCGGGCTCGCTCCTGAGCAACTGCCCGGCTGCTATGGAGTCAGTTGTCCAAGCAGCCGCATAGGAGAAATGGGATGGAGGACGTTCTCGAACGTTCACCGGAAACGAAGCTGGAGACGAGCTCGGAACCGGGTCACGGCTATGGTGTGATCTCAAAGGCGCTGATGGGTGCCGCCGCTGGAGCGGTCGGCACTTGGGCGCTGGACCGGGCCGACTGGCGGATGTGGAACAACGAGGGTGAGGATGCCCGGCTGCAGACCGATGCGGTGCGGCCGTTCGGAGAGCCCCCCGCCCACGTCCTGGCCAGCAAGGCCCAGCGAGCTTCGGGCATCGAATCCACGCCGGAGCAGCATGAGCTTGCAGGTGTGGCGGTCCACTACGGGATCGGCATTGCTCCGGCCGTTGCCTACGCGGTCGTGCGCGACAAGTTGCCGGGGCGTGGACCGGCGCGGGGACTGCTCTACGGCCTCGGACTGTTCCTGCTGCAGGATGAAACCGCCAATGCGGTGACCGGGCTCGGCGCTAAGCCGAACCGCTATCCCTGGCAGGCGCACGCGCGCGGTCTCATTTCGCACCTCGTCTATGGAGTGGTGACCGAGATGGTGCTCAACGGCATGGACCGCTCTCTCAGGTCGAGGCGTGACGGCGCCGAGACCCATGGCGAGCCGCAGGGACGGCCCCGCGCGGTCAGGCGCTGATCTGCTTTCCAGCCCCTGCAGACATTCACCGGCTGCGCGCCGTCCGCTGAACCGTTGCCGATTCCTCAGTCCAGCTTGCGGATGGTCTCGTCGAGCGTCGCGACGCGGATCCCGAACTTGGTCACCGTCAGCCGGTTGAGCACCACCCGCCCGCCGGGCTGCAGCGCCAGTTGCTGGGCGACGTCGAGGCCGTTCTTCATCCGGTAGCGGATGGTCGCGCGCGGGCCGGCGACCTCGATCGACACCGGCCCCGTGGCATCGCTCAGGCTGCCGGTGAACCGCCCGCCGCCCAATTGCCGCATCACCCAGCGGCGCGTGCTCGGCGGCTTGGCGCCGACCTTGATCGACTGGTCGAGCACCAAAGTGCCGTCGCGTGTCCGCCGGCCGACGCTCTCGACGGTGATGCGCTCCGTGCCGCCGACCAGCTTGCGCAGGCTGCCCTCGCCCTGGCTGCGGCCGAGGAAGAAGGCGGCAGGATCGAAGGTCGCGCCGGCGTCGGCGGGAAGCGCGCCGGCGGGAGCGCAGGAGGCCAGCGCCAAACCCCCGAGAGCGACCGCCAGCCTCACTTGCGGCCCGCCAGCAAAATGTCGACCACGCCGGGGTCGGCGAGCGTCGACGTGTCGCCGAAGCCCTGCGTCTCGCCCTCGGCGATCTTGCGCAGGATCCGGCGCATGATCTTGCCCGATCGCGTCTTGGGCAGCGCCGGCGCGAACTGGATCTTCTCGAGGCTGGCGAGCGCGCCGATCTCGCGCCGGACCTGGCCGTTGAGCTCGGCGGCGAGCGCGTCGTCGCCCTCCTCGCCAGCGTTGAGCGTCACGAAGGCGTAGATGCCCTGGCCCTTGATCTCGTGCGGCATGCCGACCACCGCCGCCTCCGCCACCTTGGGGTGGGCGACCAGCGCGCTCTCGACCTCGGCGGTGCCGATGCGGTGCCCGGAGACGTTGATGACGTCGTCGACGCGCCCGGTGATCCAGTAATAGCCGTCCTCGTCGCGGCGGCAGCCGTCGCCGGTGAAGTAGCGGCCGGGAAAGGTGGTGAAATAGGTCTGGAAGAAGCGCTCGTGATCGCCCCACACGGTGCGCATCTGCCCCGGCCAGGATGCGGCGATGCACAGATTGCCGCTGGTCGCCCCCTCGAGCTCGCGGCCCTCGGCGTCGACCAGCGAGGGCCTGATGCCGGGCAGCGGCCGGGTCGCCGATCCCGGCTTCATCGCCGTGGCCCCGGGGAAGGGCGCGATCAATATGCCGCCGGTCTCGGTCTGCCACCAGGTGTCGACCACCGGGCAGCGCTTGTCGCCGACCACGCGCCAGTACCATTCCCACGCTTCGGGGTTGATCGGCTCGCCGACCGTGCCCAGCAGCCGCAGCGACGTGCGGCGGTGGCGCTTCACCGGTTCGTCGCCCTCGCGCATCAAGGCGCGGATCGCGGTCGGCGCGGTGTAGAAGATGGTCACGCCGAGCCGGTCCACCGTCTCCCAGAAGCGGCCGAAATCGGGATAGTTGGGGACGCCGTCGAACATCACGCTGGTCGCGCCCATCGCCAGCGGTCCGTAGACCACATAGCTGTGGCCGGTGATCCAGCCGACGTCGGCGGTGCACCAGAAGATGTCGTCGTCGCGCGCTCCGAAGATCCAGTCGAAGGTGGTCGCCGCCCAGGTGCCGTAGCCGCCGGTGCTGTGGACCACGCCCTTGGGCTTGCCGGTCGAGCCGGAGGTGTAGAGGATGAACAAGGGATCTTCGGCGTTCATCGCCTCGGGCTCGCACGCCGGCTCGAGCGCCTCGCGGATCGCGGAATAGCTTATGTCGCGGCCGCTGGTCATCGGCACGTCGGCGCCGGTGCGGGTGACGACGATCACCGTCGCCACGTCGCGTTGCTGCAGGGCTTCGTCGACGTTGCGCTTCAAGGGAATGCTTTTGCCGCCGCGCACGCCCTCGTCGGCGGTGATCACCGCCACCGCGTCGCAGTCGGCGATGCGCCCGGCCAGGCTGTCCGGCGAAAAGCCGCCGAACACCACCGAATGCACCGCGCCGATGCGCGCGCAGGCGAGCATTGCCGCCGCCGCTTCCGGGATCATCGGCATGTAGATCATCACGCGGTCGCCGCGGCGCACGCCGCGTGCCTTGAGCAGATTGGCGAAGCGGCAGGTCTCCGCGTGGAGCTCGCGGTAGGTGAGGGTGCGTCCGTCGCCGGGCTCGTCGGCCTCGAAGATCAAGGCGACGCGCTCGCCGCGCTCGGCGAGATGGCGGTCGAGGCAGCTCACCGACAGGTTGAGCTCGCCGTCGGCAAACCAGTTTATGCGAAAGTCGGCCTCATCGAACGACCAGTCGCCGGCCTGCGTCGGGAAGCGCGACCAGCTCAGCCGCCGTGCCTGCTCCAGCCAGAAAGCTGTGGAGTCGCTGCCGGCGCGGCGGTGGAGCTCGGCAAGTTCGCGCGGGCCGATGCGCGCGGCGAAGCCTTCGGGAACCGGATGCACTGCTTCAGCCACGCGCAACTCCTCGCGGCAATGCTCTAGGCGAGCCCCGGGAGCGTGCCAAGCTAGGCCGCCGGCAGCAGGATCTCCGCCGCCGCCTGGGTGATCGCCGCGCCGTCGAGGCGGTAGGCGGCATAGAGCTCGGGGAGGGTTCCGGTCTGGCCGAAGCGCTCGACGCCGAGCGGCGCGACTCGCTGCCCCAGAACGCCGCCGAGCCAGGACAAGGAAGCCGGCGCGGCGTCGGCGATGGTCACCAGCCCGGCGCCGGGCGCGAGACGGGAGAGCAGGGTTTCGACATGGCTGGGGCGGCGCTCGCCTTGCCAGCGCGCCGCCTGCGCCGCGGTCCAGCCGCGGTGGAGCAAATCGGGCGAGGTAACCGCCAGCAGCCCGAGGCCCGGAACGTCCGGGCTGAGCTCGTCCCACGCCGCGAGCGCTTCCGGCATGACCGCGCCCATGGCGACGATCGCCGCCTCGGCCGCGGGGCCGGGCTCGCGCAGCCAGTAGCCGCCGGCGAGCGCACCGGCTCGCCACGCCTCGCCGGCGCGCTCGACCTGCGCGACGCTGCGCGTCGACAGGCGCAGATAAGTCGACTCGCCCTCGGGCGAGTCGATCAGCCGAAACGCCTCCTCCATCATCGCCGCAAGCTCGTCGGCGAAGGCGGGCTCGTAGTGGCGAAGCCCGGGCTGGCCGAGCGCGATCAAAGGCGGGTTGATCGACTGGTGGGCGCCGCCCTCCGGGCCCAGCGTCACGCCGCTGGGCGTCGCCACCAGCAGGAAGCGGGCGTCCTGGTAACAGGCGTAGTTGAGCGCATCGAGGCCGCGGGCGATGAACGGGTCGTAGAGCGTGCCGACGGGAAACAGCCGCGCGCCGAACAGATCGCCGGCGAGGCCGGCGGCGGCAAGCATCAGGAACAGATTGTTCTCGGCGATGCCGAGCTCGATGTGCTGGCCTTTATTTGTTGCCCCCCATTTTTGTGCTGAAGCAATCTTTGCCTTGGCGAAGATGTCGGCCATGTCGCTGCGCCGGTACAGGCCGCGCTGGTTGACCCAGCCGCCCAGGTTGGTCGACACGGTGACGTCCGGCGAGGTGGTGAGGATGCGGTCCGCCAGCGGCCCGCCGGCCTTGGCGAGATCGAGCAGGATGCGGCCGAACGCCGCCTGGGTCGACTGCTCGGCGCCCCCGGGGACGGGGATCGCCGGAACCGGCACCGAGGCGAAGGCGCGCGGCCGCTTGTCGCGCGCGATTCGGGCGCCGTCGATCAACGCCTGCACCGCCGGCGCGGCATTGGCGCCGACGCCCTCCAGCGGCTCCCACTCGCGGCCCTCGGCAATGCCCATCGATTGGCGCAGCGCCGCCAGCTGGGTCGGGTTCATCAGCCCCGCATGATTGTCCTTGTGGCCGGCGAAGGGCAGGCCATGGCCCTTGATCGTCCAGGCGATGAACAGGGTCGGCACGTCGTCCTGCGCCGCATCGAAGGCCTCGACCAGACTTTCGAGGCAATGTCCGCCGAGGTCGCTGAACAGGCTTGCGAGCGACGCGTCGTCGCGGCCCTCGAGGAAGCCGGCGGCAGCCTCGCCAAGGTCGGCGACGATCCGCGCCCGCCACGCCGCGCCGCCCTGGTAGTGGAGCGCCGACAGATCGGCGTTGGGCAGGCTCTCCAGCCAGGCGCGAAGCGCCGGCTGCG
>DATLFV010000104.1:0-18341 GCA_035540875.1 Sphingomicrobium sp.
ACATCAAGGCACTCCTGAAAAGCAGGAGATTCGGCGCCGGAATGATCCGCGGTGGAGCGGATGCTGTCAATCTCTGCTTTGCTAAAGCCGCCCGGTCAGCCGGTGGCGCAGCAAGGTCCAGGCGCGTGCCGGGGTCGCCTCGGCTTCTTCGACTCCTCGCCGCCGGTCTCGCGCGGCGAGCGCCGCCAGCCCCGTAAGCGGCCGAAGCCTGCGCGCAAAGCGCGTCCGCAGCGGCGGCGGCAGGTCCGGCCAGTCGCCCAGCCGCCGGCGCTTGACGTCGGCGAAGGCGAACTGGGCGCCGGCCTCGGCGAGTCCGGGCGAATCACCGCCGAGCAGGCGAGCGCCGAGCGCGAACAAGCTCCGCCCCCTTTGCGCCACCAGCTCGGCGTCCGGGCGCTCGGCGAGCAAGGTTGCCCAGCCGGGCTCGATCTCGGCAAGCTCGCGCCCGCTGATGCCGCGGGCCAGCAGCTCGGCGGCCGCGGCCCGCAGCGTCGGCTCGGCCGGGGGCCGCGAGGAATCGAGCTGCTCGAGCTGCTCGCGCCACCAGGCAAGCTTGATCGCGCCGAGCGCCGGCTGGGTCGAAGTGGCAACCACCCGCGCCATCGCATCGTCGAGCCCGAACAAAGCATCGAACGCCGGCCTGAGCGCGCTGGGCCAGTGGAGCCGGACCAGGTCGCGGTCCCGCATCCTCGTGTCAGCGATAGCAGACGGCCTTTGCGGCCTGCACGACGTCCGCCGCCTTGATCAGCGCCAGCTTTTCCAGGTTCGCGGCATAAGGCAAAGGCACGTCGGCATTGGTCACCCGCATCACCGGCGCGTCGAGGTCGTCAAAGCCCTCTTCCATGCAGATGGCGGCGATCTCGCTGGCGATCGAGCAGGTCGGCCAGCCTTCCTCCACCACCACCATGCGGTTGGTCCGCTTGAGGCTTGCCAGCACCGTCGCCTTGTCGAGCGGGCGCAACGTGCGCAGGTCGATGACCTCCGCCTCGATGCCCTCGCCGGCCAGGGTCTCGGCCGCCTCGAGCGCGACTCCGACGCCGATCGAATAGCTGACCAGGGTCACGTCCTTGCCCGGCCGCGCCACCCTCGCCTTGCCGATCGGCAGCACGAAGTCGTCGAGCTCCGGCACTTCCATGCTCTGGCCATAGAGCAGCTCGTTCTCCAGGAAGACCACCGGGTCCTCGCTCCGGATCGCCGCCTTGAGCAGCCCCTTGGCGTCGGACGCGCTGTAGGGTGCGATCACCACCAGGCCGGGCACGCTTGCATACCACGGCCCGTAATTCTGGCTGTGCTGGGCGCCGACCCGGCTCGCCGCGCCATTGGGGCCGCGGAACACCACCGGGCAGCGCATCTGGCCGCCCGACATGTAATTGGTCTTGGCGGCCGAATTGATGATGTGGTCGATCGCCTGCATCGCGAAGTTGAAGGTCATGAACTCGACGATCGGCCTCAGCCCGCCCATCGCCGCCCCGGTGCCGAGGCCGGCAAAGCCATATTCGGTGATCGGCGTGTCGATCACCCGCCGCGGGCCGAACTCGTCGAGCAGCCCCTGCGTGACCTTGTAGGCGCCCTGATATTCGGCGACTTCCTCGCCCATCACGAACACGCGCTCGTCGCGACGCATCTCCTCGGCCATGGCGTCGCGAAGCGCCTCGCGGATGGTGACGGTCGCCATGCTCGTGCCCTCGGGCACCTCGGGTCCGGCGGGCGCGGCCGGAGCCGCGGCGAGCTGGGTCGTTCCGGTGTCCGCCTTCTGCTTCTGCTCGGTCTCGACGGGCGAGGCCTCGGTCTTCTGGTCGGAGGGAGTCTCGGTCCGGTCGGCCGCAGGCGCAGGCGTAGGCGCCGCCGACGCGTCCTCGCCGTCCCCGGCCAGCACCGCGATCGGCGTTCCCACCTTCACCCCGTCGCTGCCCTCGGGCACCAGGATCCTGGCGATCGTGCCTTCGTCGACCGCCTCGAACTCCATCGTCGCCTTGTCGGTCTCGATCTCGGCGAGGATGTCGCCCGACTTCACTTCGTCGCCTTCCTTGACCAGCCATTTGGCCAGGGTCCCCTCCTCCATCGTCGGGGACAGAGCGGGCATGGTGAGTTCCATCGGCATCAATAGCTCTCCACCAGCACGTCGGTGTGGAGCTCGGACGCGTCGGGCTCCGGCGCATCTTCAGCGAACTTGGCAGCCTCGACAACGATGTCCTTGATTTCCTTGTCGATCGCCTTGAGCTCCTCTTCGGCGACCCCGAACGCCTCGAGGTCCCGCTTGGCATGGTCGATGGGGTCGCGGCTTTCGCGGTAGGACTGCACTTCCTCGCGCGTCCGGTACTTGGCCGGGTCGGACATCGAGTGACCGCGATAGCGATAGGTCTTCAGCTCCAGGATGATCGGCCCCTTGCCGCCGCGGGTCCATTCCAGCGCCGTCTCCGCCGCCCCGCGCACCGCCAGCACGTCCATGCCGTCGACCTGGATGCCGGGGATTCGAAAACTCTCGCCGCGCTTGTAGAAATCGGGCTCGGACGCCGAGCGCTCGACGCTCGTGCCCATCGCATATTGGTTGTTCTCGATCGCGTAGATCACCGGCAGGTCCCACAGGCGCGCCATGTTGAAGCTTTCGTAGACCTGCCCCTGGTTGGCGGCGCCGTCGCCGAAATAGGCCAGGTTGACCCCGCCGTCGCCGCTATACTTGTGCTTGAGCGCAAGGCCGGTGCCGAGGCTGACCTGCGCGCCGACGATGCCATGGCCGCCGAAGAAGCCGTGCTCGACCGAGAACATGTGCATCGAGCCGCCCTTGCCGCGCGAAATGCCCGCGGCGCGGCCGGTGAGCTCGGCCATGATCACCTTGGGATCGATGCCGTAGGCGAGCATGTGCCCATGGTCGCGATAGCCTGTGATGACGCTGTCCTTGCCGACCGTCATCGCGCTCTGCAGCCCGACCGCGACCGCCTCCTGGCCGATGTAGAGATGGCAGAAGCCGCCGATCAGCCCCAGCCCGTAGAGCTGCCCGGCGCGCTCCTCGAAGCGGCGGATGAGCAGCATCTGGCGGTAGAAATCGAGCAATTGCTCGCGGCTGGGCTCGAAGCGGCCCGGCTGCGGCGGGCGCTCGCGGTTCGGGGTGAGCGGAGCAGCGTCGGCGACGGTTTTGGGCTTGGCGGATCGCGCCACGGCAGACCTCATCGGATGTGACGGATCGGGTCTATAGGAGCCGACAGGGAACGCGGCAATGCGCGCTCGGCTCCCTCCTACTCGAGCGGGATGATCACCTCGTCCGGGCGGACCAGCCCGAGGTCCTTGCGCACCAGCTCGTCGGCCATGTCGGGGTCCGCCTTGCGCGGATCGAGCAGGGCCGAGCGGTGGCGCAGCTGGGCGCGCTCCAGCTCGAGCTTGGCAAGCTCGGCCTTTCGCATCTCCAGGTCACGATGATAACCGCCCCAGGCCAGCAGCCCGTTGGGGCCGGCAACCGCATAGCCGGCGAAATTCCCGACCACGATCAGCGCCAGCGCCGGCATTGCGGCGCGGCGGATCAGCCTCACACTGCTCTGTCTTCCCCCCATGCCTCGACAAGAATCACGAAGGCGTCATGAAGGCAAGGGAAAAGAATTGTCCCGTGGATAAAGCTGTGGATCAGCTCGGGATATAGGCCTTGACCGCGGCCGCGCCGGCGTAGCGGGCCGCATCGCCAAGCTCCTCCTCGATGCGCAGCAGCTGGTTGTACTTCGCCGTGCGGTCGGCGCGCGCCAGGCTGCCGGTCTTGATCTGGCCGCAGCTCAAGGCCACCGCCAGGTCGGCGATGGTCGAATCCTCGGTCTCGCCGGAGCGGTGCGACATCACCGCCGTATAGCCGGAGGTCTGGGCGAGCTGGACCGCGGCGATGGTCTCGGTCAGCGTGCCGATCTGGTTGACCTTGACCAGGATCGAGTTGGCGATCCCCTGCACCATTCCCTCGGCCAGCCTTTTCTCGCTGGTCACGAACAGATCGTCGCCGACCAGCTGCACGCCCGATCCCAGCTCGTCGGTCAGCAGGCGCCAGCCCTCCATGTCGTCCTCGGCCATGCCGTCCTCGATCGAGGCGATCGGATAGTCGCGGGCGAGATCGGCGAGGAAGCGCACCATCTGTTCCGACGACAAGGTCTCGCCCTCGCCCGCCATCCGGTACTCGCCGCCTGCGAAGAACTCGCTGGCCGCGCAGTCGAGCGCCAGCAGCACGTCCCGGCCCGGCGCAAAACCGGCGCTGTCGACCGCGCTCAGGATGAAGTCCAGCGCCGCCCGCGACGAGCCGAGGCTCGGCGCGAAGCCGCCCTCGTCGCCGACGCCGGTCGAATGGCCCGCCTGCTTGAGCGCCCCCTTGAGCGCGTGGAAGATCTCGGCGCCGCAGCGCAGCGCCTCGGAGAAGCTCTCCGCGCCGACCGGCATCACCATGAATTCCTGGAAGTCGATGCCGTTGTCGGCATGGGCGCCGCCGTTGAGGATGTTCATCATCGGCACCGGCAGCAGGCTGGCCGACACCCCCCCGACGTAGCGGTAGAGCGGCAGCCCGCGCGCCTCCGCGGCGGCCCTGGCGGTCGCCAGGCTGACGCCGAGGATGGCATTGGCGCCAAGCCGGCTCTTGTTCTCGCTGCCGTCGAGCGCGATCAGCTCGGCGTCGAGGTCCGCCTGGTCTTCCGCCTCGAAGCCCAGCACCGCCTCGGCGATTTCCTTGTTGACCGCCTCGACCGCCTTGCCGACGCCCTTGCCCATCCACCTCCTGCTGTCGCCGTCGCGCAGCTCGACCGCCTCGTGGGCGCCGGTCGAGGCCCCCGACGGCACCGCCGCCCGGCCCAGGCTGCCGTCTTCGAGGGTGACGTCGACCTCCACCGTCGGATTGCCGCGGCTGTCGAGGATCTGGCGGGCGTGGACGTCGACGATCGCGGTCATGGCTATCTTTCTTGCGGAGGCGTAATGAACGGGGGTTCGCGGCTCGTATAACCCGCGGGCCGCTTCGTGCAACTTTCCGGCGCGGCGTTCGGAACACTGGCCGCGACCCCGGGTTGAAAGCCGCGAAAGAGGAGGACTTCATGGCCGAAAACGACACCGATCTTCCCGAGGGCACCGACAAGATCATCGCCGGCGCATCGGCGCCGACCGGCAGCGGCACGACCGCCGCCGCATCGGTGACTTCGGCCGACGATGACGAGCTGCTGATCGCCACCGACACCGAGCTCGCGGAGATTGGCGGCGACGCCGATGTCACCGACCTGCGCACCGGCACCGGCGCCCGCGCCGGCACGGGCGGTGCCGACCTCGGCAGCGGCGACGACAGCGTCATCGGCCGGCTGCGCAGCGGCGGCAAGGACCTGACCGGCCAGGCCGCCGGCAAGGCGCGCGACCTGGTCGGCCAGGGGCTCGAGCGCGGCGCCGAGGCGCTGGCCAATGTCGGGCGCATGATCGGCGACACCGCCGCCGGCCTCGATGAGCGGCTGGGCGAGGAATATGGCGACTATGCGCGCCGCGCCGCCGCGGCGATCGAGGACACGGCCAGCAGCATCGCCGCCAAGGACGCGGACGAGCTGATCGACGACACCCGCGACTTCGTGCGCAAGAGCCCGGGCGTGGCGCTGGCCGGCGCGGCGATCGTAGGCTTCGCGCTGGCGCGGCTGATCAAGACCGGCTTCACCGGCACCGAGGGCAGCGACGAGGGCCGCGACCCGGCCGGCGGCCGCTCGCGGCGTTCGAACCGCTCCAGCCGCTCGGAGAGCTGATGCTCAAGCCGGCCGATCCGGTGGCTGGCACCGGCCAGGTGGGAAGCGAGGAACGCTCGTTCAGCGCGCTCGTCCAGCAGCTGGCCGAGGACGGCAAGGCCTATGCCAAGGCGGAGCTCGACCTCGCCCGGGCGATTGCCGTTGCCAAGGGCAAGGCGCTGGTGGTGCCGGCGATCCTGCTCGGCGCCGCCTTCCTGCTGCTCCAGGCCGGGGTGACGGCGCTTGCCGTCGCCACCTTCCTGGCATTGCTGCCGGTGGTGGGGCCGTTCTTCGCGGGCCTGCTCGCTTTCCTGATCTTCGCGGCGCTCGCCGGGGGGCTCGCCTGGCTCGCCGTCAAGAAGTTGCGGAGCGACCTGTGAGCGCCGACACGCCCGAGGTGGTGGCGGCGCGCATCGCGGCCGAGCGCGCCCGCGGCCGGATGATGGACACGGCGCGCGAGCTGCAGGTGCGGCTCAACCCCGGCACCATCGCCAACAATGCCTGGGCCGACGCCAAGTCCCGCGGCGCCGACATGGCCGAACAGGCGGTCGGCGCCGTCAAGCAGCGCCCGGCGCTGGCCGGCGCAATGGTCGGGGCCTTGACCCTGTTCCTGGCGCGCGAGCCGCTGATCGGCATGGCAGGCGACTTCAAGGACAAGGTGGCGGAGAAGCGCCGCGCCAAGGCGGCGACCAGGCGCGGCACCAAGGGATCGACCCGTTCAGACAGGAAAGTGGAGACAGAAGATGAGTGAGCAAGACCAGGCCGGGCAGCGCAGCAGCGGCATCCGCGAAAGTGCCCGGCAGCGCGCGATCGGCGCCTATGACGGCGCGCGCGAGAGCGTTGCCTCGGCCGGCCGCAGGGTCGGCACCAATATCGATGAGGCGCCGCTGATCGCGCTGGCCGGCGGAATCGCCGCGGGCGCCCTGCTCGCCGCCTTGCTGCCCCGCACCGAGGCCGAGACCCGGGCGCTGCGCCCGATCGGCGACCGCATCAAGGGCAGCGCCGGCGCCGCGGCCACGGCCGCCCGCGAGGCGGGGACCGCGCGCCTCGCCGAGCTCGGGCTCACCCGCGACAAGGGCAGCGAGGCCCTGCGCTCGATCTTCCAGGGCGCGGCCGACGCCGCCAGGACATCCGCGCAGGCGGCGCTCGGAACCGCCCGCAAGGATGACTAGGGCGCCTCGCTCATGGCCGGTTCGCACGCGCCTTTTTTCCTGCTAGCGGGCCGGCCATGAGCAAGCTTCACCTGGTGTTCGGCGGCCGCGTCAGGGACCCGCGCGGCGTCGACTTCGTCGACTTGAAGAACATCGACCTGGTCGGCATCTACGACAGCTACGCCGAAGCGGAGGATGCGTGGCGCGGCCGCGCCCAGCGCACCGTCGACGATGCCGAGATGAAATATGTTGTCGTCCACCTGCACCGGCTGCTCGAGCCGGATGGCGACACGCCGCAGTCCGCGCCCCCCAGGTCCAACGCCGACGTTCAGGCGCCGCGGTAGCGCCACAGCAGCAGGGGCCGCTGCAGCAGCATCCCCACGACGAAGCCGCCGATGTGCGCGGCGGTGCCCAGGAGCAGGCCCTGCTGCCGGCTCATCCAGTGCATCAGCAACTGGATGACGACCCATGCGGCGAGCAGCCAGGCGGCGTTGATCCAGCGGTCGAAGCGCGGGGAGCGGGTCAGGCGGCGCTGCTGGCTGAACATCAAGGCGAAGGTGCCGAGCACCGCGCTGATGGCGCCGCTGGCGCCGATCACCGGGATCATCGATCCGGGCGCTACGAGCCATTGCGCAGCGGCCGCGACAAAGGCTCCCACCAGGTAGAGCAGCACGACCGCCCCGCCGCCCAGGATGCGCTCCACCGCCAGCCCGCACCACATCAGCATCAGCAGGTTGAAGCCCAGGTGCAGCGCGCCGCCGTGGACCAGCGTGGCGCTAAGCGGCGTCAGCAGCGGCCACACCGCCGGGGAAAGCTCGATCGCGCCGCTCAGCCGCGCCGGGATGAAGCCCATCAGCACCGCGGCGTTGGGCTCCGCGCCAAGCGCCCAGATCAGCAGGCCCGCAAGCGCCGTGACCGCCGCAATCGCGAAGGTCGCGGTGCGCGGGACCGACTTGGCCGGAGTGAGGGTCAGACGAATTCGATGCCCTCGATCACATAATAGCGGTCGCCCGACGGGGTCGACACCTCGACCTCGTCACCGACCTGGCGGCCGATCAGCGCTTTGCCCAGCGGCGAGCTGTAGCTGATCCGCCCCACCCTTGCGTCGGCTTCGGTCTGGCCGACGAGCTGGTAGCGGACGGTCTTTTCGTCCTCGTCGCGCAGGGTGACGGTGGCGCCGAACACCACCTTGTCGCCCGACAGGCTGGTCGGGTCGATGACCAGCGCCCGGCTCAGCCGGTCCTCGATGTCGGCGATGGTCGCCTCGACCTGGCCCTGGCGCTCCTTGGCGGCGTGATATTCGGCATTCTCGCTGAGGTCGCCGTGGGCGCGCGCCTGCTCGATCGCCTCGATCACGGCCGGCCGCTCGACGGTCTTGAGATGCCGGACCTCGTCGCTCAGCTTGCGGTGGCCCTCCGCCAGCATCGGCACCTTGTCGGCACTCGCCATTCTTCGCAGTCCTTCTTCTTCAAAACCGGTCTTCGCGCGCAGGTTGGGCGCGGCAAGTGGAGCGGATTGTCAGCGGGGGTTCAGTTTTTAGGAAGCGGAATAATAAGCCTGCAGCGAGCGGACTTCAAGCGCGGCGCCGCGCACCGCCTCGATCGATCGCGACGCCGCCAGGCTTGCCGCGGCAGTGGTGAAATAGGGTACCTTGCGGGCCAGTGCGGTGGCGCGGATCGAGTGGCTGTCCTTGAGCGACTGCCAGCCCTCGGTGGTATTGAACACCAACGCAACGTCGCCGTCGAGCAGGCGGTCGACGATGTGCGGCCGCCCTTCCGCGACCTTGTTGACCTTCTCGACCGGCAGGCCGCGGGCCGACAGATGGTTGGCGGTTCCGGCGGTGGCGATGATCCGGAAGCCGAGCTCGACCAGTTTCTCGACCGCCGGCACGATATTGTCCTTGTCGGCATGCTTGACCGACACGAACGCCGTCCCGCCGTCGGGCAGGACGAGTCCCGACCCGAGCAGCGCCTTGGCGAAGGCGATGTTGAAACTGCCATCGATTCCCATGACTTCGCCGGTGCTCTTCATTTCCGGTCCAAGCACGGGGTCGGTGCCGGGGAAGCGGGCGAACGGGAACACCGATTCCTTGACCGCGACGTGACGTATGTCGCGGCCGATCGGCCCCAGCCCCGCCACGGCCTCTCCGGCCATCACCCGCGCCGCCATCTTGGCGATCGGCTTGCCCGTCGCCTTGGCGACGAACGGCACGGTGCGGCTTGCCCGGGGATTGACCTCGATCAGATAGACCTCGCGCTCCTTGACCGCGAACTGGACGTTCATCAGCCCCTTGACCTTGAGCGCCTTGCCAAGCGCGCGGGTCTGCCGCTCGATCTCGGCGACCATCGCCGCGTCGAGGCTGTGCGGCGGGATCGAGCAGGCGCTGTCGCCCGAATGGACCCCGGCCTCCTCGATATGCTCGAGGATGCCGGCGACCGCCACGTCCCTGCCGTCGCAGATGGCATCGACATCGACCTCGATGGCGTCGCGCAGATAGCGGTCGATCAGCACCGGCGCCGAGCCCGACACGGCGACCGCGGTGGCGATGTAATTGTCGAGCTGGGCAGGCCCTTCGACCACTTCCATGCCCCTGCCGCCCAGTACGTAGGAGGGCCGCAGAAGCACCGGATAGCCGATCCTGTCCGCGACGTTCAGCGCCTCGTCGCGGCTGCGGGCGATGCCGTTGGCCGGCTGCTTCAGGCCCAGCCGCTGGACCAAAGCCGCGAAGCGCTCGCGGTCCTCGGCAAGGTCGATGCTGTCGGGCGAGGTGCCGAGGATCGGCACGCCCGCCGCCTGCAGCTCGGCGGCGAGCTTGAGCGGCGTCTGCCCGCCCAGCTGGACGATCACCCCGACCAGCTCGCCCCTGGCGGCCTCGCGCGCGACGATCTCGAGCACGTCCTCGGCGGTCAGAGGCTCGAAATAGAGCCGGTCGGACGTGTCGGGGTCGGTCGACACCGTCTCGGGGTTGCAGTTGACCATGATGGTCTCGAACCCGGCGCCCTTCTGCCCGCCCCGGTCGCGGCCGAGCGCGAAGGCGGCGTGGCAGCAGCAATAATCGAACTCGATGCCCTGGCCGATGCGGTTCGGGCCGCCGCCCAGGATCATGACCTTGCGGCGGTCGCTGACCTCGGCCTCGTCCTCGGGCTCACCGAACAGGGGCGCCTCGTAGGTCGAGTAGAGATAGGGCGTCGCGGCATCGAACTCGGCGGCACAGCTGTCGATGCGCTTGAACACCGGCCGCACGCCGAGCTTGAGGCGGTGCTTGCGGACCTCGGCCTCGGTGACGCCGCCGGTCATCGCTTTCAGCGCATCATGGACGACGCCCGAGCCTTGCGCGCTCTTATCGCTCATCGCGCGCGGCGCATGAGCCGAGCGCAGCGCCAGCTCCGCCAGCCGCCCGTCCGAAAAGCCCATCGCCTTCAGGCGCCGCATTCCCGCCGCGTCCTGCGGCAGCCCCACTTCGCGCACCTGCTCCTCGGCCGCGACGATTTCCGCCAGCCGCGCCAGGAACCAGGGGTCGAAGCCGGCGATGGCGTTGATGCGCTCAATGGTGATGCCGTGGCGCAGCGCCTCGGCGGCGACCAGCAGCCGGTCGGGCGTCGGCCGCGCCAGCGCGCTCTCGATCACCTCCGGCTCGGCCGACTCCAGCTCGCGCACCCGGTCGAGGCCGCTCAGCCCGGTCTCGAGCCCGCGCAGCGCCTTTTGCAGGCTTTCCGCGAAGGAGCGGCCGATCGCCATCACCTCGCCCACCGACTTCATCGAGGTCGACAGCAGGCTCTCGGCGCCGCGGAACTTCTCGAACGCGAAGCGCGGGATCTTGGTGACCACATAGTCGATGGTCGGCTCGAAGCTCGCCGGTATGGCGCCGCCGGTGATGTCGTTGGCGATCTCGTCGAGCGTGTAGCCGACCGCCAGCTTGGCCGCGACGCGGGCGATCGGGAAGCCGGTCGCCTTGGAGGCCAGCGCCGAGGACCGCGACACGCGCGGGTTCATCTCGATCACCACCATCCGCCCGGTCCTCGGGTCGATTGCGAACTGGACGTTGGAACCGCCTGTTTCGACACCGATTTCCCGCAGCACCGCGATGCTCGCGGAGCGCATGCGCTGATATTCCTTGTCGGTCAGGGTCAGCGCCGGCGCGACGGTGATCGAATCGCCCGTGTGCACCCCCATCGGATCGACATTCTCGATCGAGCAGATGATGATGGCATTGTCGGCGCGGTCGCGCACGACCTCCATCTCATATTCCTTCCACCCGACCAGGCTTTCGTCGATCAGCACCTCGGTGGTCGGGCTCGCCTCCAGCCCGGCGCGCACGATCGCCTCATATTCCTCGCGATTGTAGGCGATTCCCCCGCCGGTCCCGCCGAGCGTGAAGCTCGGCCGGATGACCGCCGGCAGCCCGACGCTCTCGAGCGCCGCGGCGGCCTCGTCGATGCTGTGAACGATCGCCGAGCGCGGGCTTTCCAGCCCGATGCGGTCCATCGCGTCGCGGAATTTCTGCCGGTCCTCGGCCTTCTCGATCGCCTCGGCATTGGCGCCGATCAAAGCGATGCCGAGCCGCTCGAGCGTGCCGTCCTTGAACAGGGCCAGCGCAGTGTTGAGCGCGGTCTGGCCGCCCATGGTCGGAAGCACCGCGTCGGGCCGCTCCTTTTCCAGGATGCGGGCGACGATCGCGGGCGTGATCGGCTCGATGTAGGTCGCGTCGGCAAGCTCGGGGTCGGTCATGATCGTCGCCGGGTTCGAATTGACGACGATGACCCGAAATCCCTCCTCCTTCAGCGCCTTGACCGCCTGGCTGCCCGAATAATCGAACTCCGCCGCCTGGCCGATGACGATCGGACCGGCGCCAATGATCAGGATCGACTGGATGTCGGTACGCTTGGGCATGAGCTCGGATTCAGCTTTCCGGGAAGTTGATCGCGGCGACGAACACGAACTTGAGGTGGTTCTTCTTCGCCCAGCGCGCCACGCAGCTGCGCTGCGCCGCGGTGGCATCGGGCTTCATCAGGAACAACAGCCTTTTCTCGCTCTCGTCCTGGAACAGCTCGCCCGGGGCGACGCCGCACTGCTCGCCGACCGAATTGATGCGCTCGACGCTGTGCATCCGCGCCGTCGCGCACGCCGACAGCGCCACCATTGCCGTGGCCAGAGCGGCCAGCCTCACTTCATCGCCCCGACGAACTTCTCGAACAGGTAGAAGCTGTCCTGCGGGCCTGGGCTGGCCTCGGGATGATATTGCACGCTGAACGCAGGCCGATCGGTCAGCTCGAAACCGCAATTGCTGCCGTCGAACAGGCTCACGTGGGTCTCGCGGGCATTGTCGGGAAGCCCCTCGCGCTCGACCGCGAAGCCGTGGTTCATGGCCGTGATCTCGACCCTGCCGTCGGCGAGGCGCTTGACCGGATGGTTGGCGCCGCGATGGCCCTGGAACATCTTGGCGGTCCTGCCGCCCACCGCCAGCGCCAGGAGCTGGTGGCCCAGGCAGATGCCGAACACCGGCTTTTTCGTCTCCAGCATCTCGCGGATCACCGGCACCGCATAGGCGCCGGTCGCGGCCGGGTCGCCCGGGCCGTTCGACAGGAAGAAGCCGTCGGGCTCGTGCGCCATGATGTCCTCGAAGCTCGCCTCGGCGGGCACGATCGTCACCCGCGCTCCGGCCTCGACCAGGTTGCGGAAGATGTTGCGCTTCGATCCATAGTCGACCGCGACGACGTGCGGGCTTCTCCCCTCCCGCTCGCGGGAGGGCATGTCATATCCCCTGCCCCACGCCCATTTGCCGCCGCTCCAGCGCTCGACCTGCAGCCGGCTGACCTCCTTCGCCAGGTCCATGCCTTCGAGCCCCGGCCAGTCGGCGGCCATGCGCCTAAGCCTTTCGAGGTCGAAGCTGCCGTCGGCGCGGTGGGCGATGGCGATGGTCGGCGGCCCTTCCTCGCGCACCAGCCGCGTCAGCGCCCTGGTGTCGACTCCGCAGATCCCGATCCGCTCCCGCTTGCGCATCCACGCATCGAAGCCCTCGCTGGCGCGGTAATTGCTGGGCTCCGTCACCACCTCCCGCACGATCGCGCCCAGCGCGTGCGCCTCGAACGCCTCGACGTCCTCGTCGTTGGCGCCGACATTGCCGATGTGCGGGAAGGTGAAGGCGATCACCTGGCGCGCGTAGCTGGGGTCGGTCATCACCTCCTGGTAGCCGGTCATGGCGGTGTTGAAGCACAGCTCCCCAACCGCCTCCCCTTCCGCGCCGAACCCCCGTCCCCACACGGTCCGCCCGTCGGCAAAGACGATGACTCCGGTCGCGCCGGAGGGCTGCGGCGCGGATGAAGGTCGAGCGTCGGCCATGGGCGAAGGAGCGCCTTTCCGGGTGCAAGTTCAGCAATGTCGCTAAGGCACCGTCGCTAGGGCCAATGCCCTCGCCCGTCAACGGCTGGCCAGCCCTGGCGGCGGCGATTAGGACTGGGCGTTTCCCCTTCGAGACGAAGACATGATTCGAGACGAGATCAAGGCCGCGCTGGTGAGTGCGATGAAGAGCGGCGACAAGGCATCGACCGGCACCATCCGGCTGATCCAGGCGGCGATCAAGAACCGCGACATCGAGGCGCGCACCGGCCCGGCGGGCAGCGACGACGACGCCCTCGTCACCGAGGTGCTGCAGAAGATGATCAAGCAGCGGCGCGAATCGCTCGACCTCTACCGCAAGGGCGGCCGCGAGGATCTCGCCGCCGTCGAGCAAGCCGAAATCGCCGTCATCGAGCGCTTCCTCCCCGCCCAGATGAGCGAAGACGAGGCCCGCGCCGCGATCCAGGCGATCATCACCGAAACCGGCGCCGCCAGCATGAAGGACATGGGCCGCGTCATGGCCCTGGCAAAGCAGCGCCACGCCGGCAGCATCGAGCCGGCACGCGCCAGCGCGCTGGTGAGGAGCATGCTGGGCTAGTATCCCCTCCCGCTTGCGGGGAGGGTGCCCTTGTTTCTCCCCTCCCCCTTGCGGGGAGGGTGCCCTTCTTTCTCCCCTCCCGCTTGCGGGGAGGGTGCCGTTGTTTCTCCCCTCCCGCTTGCGGGAGGGGCCGGGGGTGGGCATGCACCGGCGATGGCTGAGACTCAGCGGCGTCCCACCCGCCATGCCAAAGTTTTGCGAAACAATGCGACTCCTGCCGAGCGCATGCTGTGGCGCCATCTCAGCAGGCGGCAGCTCGGCGGCTGGAAGTTCTCGCGTCAGATGCCCGTGGGCCCGTTCATATGTGATTTCCTCTGCCGTGAGCTACGGCTGATCGTCGAGGTCGACGGTGGTCAGCATAATGGCTGTGCGGCAGACTTGGCGCGTACTCGATATCTGCAGATGCAGGGCTTTCGTGTCGTCCGCTACTGGAACAACGACATAAGCGAAAACCTGGAAGGATTGCTCGAGCACTTGCGCATGATCGTCGAACATGCCCACTCCCAACCCCCTCCCGCGAGCGGGAGGGGGCATTGACCCTCTCCCCCGCCTTCCTTGACGAGCTTCGCGCCCGCACCCTGCTCTCTTCCGTCATCGCCCCGTCCGTGAAACTGCTCAAGGCGGGCCGCGAGTGGAAGGCGTGCTGCCCGTTCCACAACGAGAAGACGCCCAGCTTCACCGTCAACGACGACAAGGGCTTCTACCATTGCTTCGGCTGCGGCGCGCATGGCGATGCGATCCGCTTCCTGACCGAGGCGCGCGGCCTGCCGTTCATGGACGCGGTCAAGGAGCTTGCCGCCAAGGCGGGGATGGACGTCCCCGCTCCCGACCCGAGGATGCGCGAGCAGGCCGAGCGCACAGCCTCGCTGACCGACGTCATGGCGTCGGTCCAGAAGTGGTTCGCCGAGCAGCTGCAAGGCAGCGAGGGCGCCGCCGCGCGCGACTATCTCAAGGCCCGCGGCATCGACGCGGCCACGACGGCGCGCTTCGGCATCGGCTTCGCCCCCGACGGCCGCGGGCGTCTCAAGGCCGCGCTCGCCTCGCTTGGCGAGGAGAGGCTGGTCGAGACCGGGATGCTGATCCGCCCCGATGGCGGCGGCGACACTTACGACCGCTTCCGCGGCCGGCTGATGATCCCGATCCGCGATGCCCGCGGCCGGGTGATCGCGTTCGGCGGCCGGATCCTCGGGCCCGGCGAGCCCAAATATCTCAACTCGCCCGACACGCCGCTCTTCGACAAGGGCCGCACCCTCTACAACATCGACCGCGCCGGACCGGCCTCGCGCCAGGCCAGGCGGCTGGTCGTGGTCGAGGGCTATATGGACGTAATCGCGCTCGACCGCGCCGGCATCGCCGAGGCGGTCGCGCCCAACGGCACCGCGGTGACCGAGGCCCAGCTCGAGCGCATGTGGCGCCTCGACCCGGCGCCGATCCTCTGCTTCGACGGCGATTCCGCCGGCCGCAAGGCGGCGGTCCGCGCCGCCCTTCGCGCCTTGCCGCTGATCGGGCCCGATCGCACCTTGCGCTTCGTCGAGCTGCCGCCGGGCCAGGACCCGGACGACGTGCTGCGCGAGGCCGGGCGCGAGGCGCTCGACGCCTTGCTCGCCGAGCCCGAGGCGCTCGACCGCCGGCTGTGGCGCCACGAGCGCGAGGCCGCGCCGCTGACGACGCCCGAGGCCCGCGCCGGGCTGCGCCAGCGCCTGATCGACCACAGCAACGCCATTCCCGACCCGGCGCTGCGCGGCCTCTATCGCGAGCAATGGCTCGAACGCTTCCGCGAGGAGGTCGCGCCGCGGCGCGAGGCGCGCTCCACCGCCCCGCGCAAGCCGCTGCGCCCGGGCGCCCGCTTCACTCCGCCCGAGCCGCCGGCCAGCAACACCGCGCGCGCGATCGGCGCCGGCGGCATCGACCGCGCCACCGCCCGCGCCTTGATCGTCGGCTTCGCTTATTACCCCGAGGCGCTGCCGGCCCATTGCGAGCAGCTCGCCGGCCTGCCGATCGCCGACGCCGGCACCGCGCGGGTCCGCGACGCTCTGGTCAACGCCGTCTTCTCCGGCACGGAGCTTGATCGTGACCGCGCCGCCACCATATTGGCCGGCGATGGAACGGCGGGCGGCAGTGCCCAACGCGCCATGGGCTTTTCCTTCACCCGCCGCGACAGCGATCCCGGCCGCGCCTGCAACGACCTTGCCGCCGCAGTCGAGATCATCGCCGCCTCGGAGGATGTCGGAAAAGCCCTGGCGGAAGCAACGGAACGGCTGAAGCGGGATTTGACCGACGAGGCGCTCGAGGAGCAGCAGCGTCTCATTGCGACGCAACAGCGTTTGAGGGAACGGCTGGCATCGCTCGCCGGCACGGACTAAGCGGCAACACAGATGGCGAAGAACGACACCCAGGAACCCGAGGCGAACGAGGCGGGCGATGCCCCGCTGATCGACCTCAACGACGCGTCGATCAAGAAATTGATCGCCCGCGCCAAGAAGCGCGGCGTCATTACCTATGACGAGCTCAACGAGGCGCTGCCCCAGGACCAGATGTCCTCCGAGCAGATCGAGGACGTCATGTCCGCGCTCTCGGAGATGGGCATCAACATCGTCGAGAGCGCCGAGGGCGGCGACGACGAGGACGAGGAAAAGGAAGCCGAGCCCGAGGAGGAGGTCGATCCCCTCGACGACGGCGGCCCGCGCCCCGCCGCCGCGGCCAAGAAGGAGCCGACCGACCGCACCGACGATCCGGTGCGCATGTATCTGCGCGAGATGGGCGCGGTCGAACTGCTCTCGCGCGAGGGCGAGATCGCCATCGCCAAGCGCATCGAGGCCGGCCGCGACACGATGATCTGGGGCCTGTGCGAAAGCCCGATCACCTTCAACGCCATCATCGCCTGGTCCAACGCTCTCAACGAGGGCCGCATGCAGCTGCGCGAGATCATGGACCTCGAGGCCATGCTCTCCAAGGGCCCGACCGCCGAGCAGATCGCCGCCGCCGGCGAGGAAGGCGCCGAGGACGAGATCAGCGAGAAGACCGCCGGCCCGACCATCAAGGAAGAAGAGGACGTCGCCGACGAACCCGCCGCCGCCCAGAGCGAGGACGAGGACGATCTGGTCGACCGCCGCGCCCCCCGCCCGGCCGAGGAGGAGGACGAGGACAACACCCTCTCGCTCGCCCAGATGGAGGAGCAGCTCAAGCCCGCCGCGCTCGAGAAGTTCGCGACCATCACCTCGCTCTACAAGAAGTTCGCCAAGCTCCAGGCCGCCCGGCTCGAGGCGCTCGCCGCCGGCCAGCCCTTCCCGCCCGCCGACGAGAAGAAGTACCAGAAGCTCAGCGAGCAGCTCACCGCCGAGGTCGAGAGCGTCCAATTCCACGCCTCGAAGATCGAATATCTCGTCGACCAGCTCTACAGCTACAACCGCCGGCTCACTGCGCTAGGTGGCCAGATGCTGCGCCTCGCCGAGCGCCACCGAGTGCCGCGCAAGGCCTTCCTCGACAGCTACATGGGCAATGAGCTCGACGACGGCTGGCTGCCCCGCGCGGCAAAGATCGACAAGAAGTTCGCCGCCTTCGCCGCCGCCGAGCGCGACACGGTCGAGCGCATCCGCGCCGAGATCGGCGAGATCGCGCAGGCCACCGGCATGGCGCTCGCCGAGTTCCGGCGCATCGTCAACATGGTCCAGAAGGGCGAGCGCGAGGCCCGCATCGCCAAGAAGGAGATGGTCGAGGCCAACCTCCGCCTCGTCATCTCGATCGCCAAGAAATACACCAACCGCGGCCTGCAGTTCCTCGACCTCATCCAGGAAGGCAACATCGGCCTGATGAAGGCGGTCGACAAGTTCGAGTATCGCCGCGGCTACAAGTTCTCGACCTACGCCACCTGGTGGATCCGCCAGGCGATCACCCGCTCGATCGCCGACCAGGCCCGCACCATCCGCATCCCGGTGCACATGATCGAGACCATCAACAAGCTCGTCCGCACCTCGCGCCAGTTCCTCCACGAAAGCGGCCGCGAGCCGACCCCCGAAGAGCTCGCCGAGCGCCTCTCCATGCCGCTCGAGAAGGTCCGCAAGGTGATGAAGATCGCCAAGGAGCCGATCAGCCTCGAGACCCCGATCGGCGACGAGGAAGACAGCCATCTCGGCGACTTCATCGAGGACAAGAATGCGGTGATCCCGGTCGACGCCGCGATCCAGGCCAACCTCAAGGAAACGGTGACCCGGGTGCTTGCCTCACTGACGCCGCGCGAGGAGCGCGTGCTGAGAATGCGGTTCGGGATCGGGATGAATACGGATCATACGCTCGAAGAGGTTGGGCAGCAGTTTTCGGTGACGAGGGAGCGGATCAGGCAGATTGAGGCTAAGGCGTTGAGGAAGCTGAAGCATCCTTCGCGCAGTAGGAAGATGAGAAGCTTCCTCGATCAATAGGTTCGTCGAGGGCCATCATCAGCCATACCAAGTAAGGGCGGTAGAACATGGCTTCTTTGGACTTCGAGACCGAGAAGGCGGCGTTCCGTGCGTATTACGACGAAAACATCGCTCTGCTTGAGTCGGCTAAGGG
>DATLFV010000105.1:0-12774 GCA_035540875.1 Sphingomicrobium sp.
GAGCTGCTCGGCAAGCGGGCGCACGCGCTTCTCTAGCGCCTCGCCCTGGTAGGAAAAGGCGAGCTCGGCACCCGCGCCGCCAAGCGCCTGGGCGATTCCCCAGGCCAGCGAGCGCTCGTTGGCGAGGCCCATGATCAGCCCCCGCTTGCCCTGCATCAGTCCGGTCAAAGCTGTCCCCCTGCTGGCTCCAGTTCCGCAACCACGTCTTCGCCGGGCTGCGGCTCCTCGACTTCGAGCTCGTCCCTGAACGGCCCCGAATAGATTTCGCCCTTTAGCGCCGTCGGCGCGGGTTCCGCCAGCGCCGCGTTGAGCTCGGCCCCGGCGACCACGCCAAGCCCGACCATGAAGAAGA
Source organism: Sphingomicrobium sp. (assembly GCA_035540875.1). Taxonomy (GTDB): domain Bacteria; phylum Pseudomonadota; class Alphaproteobacteria; order Sphingomonadales; family Sphingomonadaceae; genus Sphingomicrobium. The sequence continues at coordinate 353 of DATLFV010000105.1, forward strand.
AGATCAGCACCACCATCACCCCCGCCAGGCTGCCGTAGGTCAGGGCGTAGCCGCCGAGCCTGCCGATGACCTCGGGCAGCAGCTCGACCGTCGCCAGCCACCACAAGGTGATCAGCAGCGCGCCGGGCCATTTGCGGCACCCCTTCTTGCGGTACCGCGCCGGCGTCAGGCCGAAGAACAATGCGTAGATGGTGCCGAACAGCGCCACCGCCGGGATCACCCGGTACACGGCCAGCGCGCCCGCGACATCGTCGGCGAACGGAATCCAGGCGGTGATCGCGTGCTGGGCCGAGCTCAGCATCACGCTCAGGGCGAACGAGAACATCAGCAGGATCACCGAGATCATGATCATCGCGATCGACGCCAGGCGATATTCCCAGAAGGGCGCGCTGAACTTCACGCCATAGGCGCGGCGCAGGATGTCGCGGATGGTCTCGATCAGGCTTGCCGCCGTCCACAGCCCGACGATCGCCCCGAACCACAGCAGGGGCCCGGTGCGCACCGTCAGCACTTCGCGGATCGGCGCGCGCAGGGTCGCGGCGACCTCGGGCGGCAGCTGGCTCAGCACCGTTCCGACCGTCAGCGCGCCATTTTCGGTCTGGCCGATGAGCTGCGCCAGCGCCGCCGCGACGATGAAGAATGGAAACAAGGCGAGCAGCGCCAGGAAGGCGAGATTGCCCGCGTGAATGAACCCGTCGTTGTACACGCCGACCGCAACCCGCTTCATCACCTCGAACGGGCGAGTCCCCGGCTTCACCCGCTGCGCGACGTCGCGCCCGAATGCCGCGGTCATTCTCGCCAGCCGCTTGCGCCGGGCTTCCGGGGACTGGGGGGATTGGTCTTGCATGGCGGGAGGTGGCTAAACCCCGAGAGCCGCCCGCGGGTTGCCACCGCCGCTCCAGCCCGAGACGAAGCGTTCGAGCTCGGCATCGCCGGCGGGCACGTCGACGGCGAGAGTGACCAGTTGATCGCCGCGCTTGCCGTTCTTGTCGCAGAAGCCGCGGCCCTTGAGGCGAAGCACCTTGCCGGAGGTCGCGCCCTTGGGAACGGTCAGCATCACCGGTCCGTCCGGCGTCGGCACCTTGACCCGGGCACCAAGCACCGCCTCCTTCAGAGTCACCGGCAAGGTCAGGCGGATGTCGTTGCCGTCGCGCGAGTAGAATGGGTGCGGCGCGATGGCGATGGTGATGATCGCGTCGCCGGCGCCGCCCGGGCCGCTCCCACCCTTGCCCGCCAGGCGGATGCGGGTGCCATCCTCGACCCCCTTGGGAAGCTTGAGGTCGATGGTCTTGCCGTCGCCGAGCGTGACCCGCTGCGGCGCCATGGTCGCGACGTCGGTGAACGGAACGCTCAGACGGTAGGCAATGTCGGGCCCCTTCTGCGACGCCGCCGAGCGCTGGCGAAAGCCCGAGAAGCCTCCCCCGGGGCCGCTTCCGCGCGCACGGCCGGCCTGCGCCGCTCCGAACAGGCCTTCGAACAGGTCCGACAAGTCGGCGGCATTGCCGCCAGGCTGGAACCCTCCGGCGGAGCCGTTGAAGCCGCCCGGCCCGGGCCGAGGGCCGCCGGCGCCGCCTTGATAGCCCCCGAAGCCGCCTCCGAACGGCATCTTTGGATTGCCCTCCTCGTCGATCTCGCCGCGGTCGTAGCGCGCCCTGCGGTCCTTGTCGGACAACATGTCATAGGCGGCGGTGACCTGCGCAAAGCGCTCGGCGGCCTTGGGATTGTCCTTGTTGCGATCGGGGTGAAGCTGCTTGGCAAGGCTGCGATAGGCCTTCTTGACCTCGTCGTCGCTTGCGCCGCGTTTTATGCCGAGCCGTTTGTAGAGGTCCATCCGCGCATCCATGCCCAAACAATCATGCGGAAGCCAGATGGGTTGCGGCGGGGCGCCAGCCAAGCCTAGACCTCGGCGGGCAGTGACCGACCCCTTCGCCTTGTTCGCCGCCTGGCTGGCCGAAGCCCGCGCAAGCGAGCCCAACGACCCCGAGGCGATGGCGCTGGCCACCGCCGACGCCGCAGGGCAGCCCTCGGTGCGCATGGTGCTGCTCAAGGGCCACGGCGAGGACGGCTTCACCTTCTACACCAATCTCGACAGCCGCAAGGGCGCCGAGCTTGCCGCCAACCCGCACGCGGCGATCTGCTTCCACTGGAAGTCGCTGCGCCGCCAGGTCCGCGCCGAGGGGCCGGTCAGCGCCGTTCACGACGATGAGGCCGACGCTTATTTCGCCAGCCGGTCGCGCGAATCCCGGCTCGGCGCCTGGGCGTCCGACCAGTCCCGCCCGCTTGCCGATCGGACGGCTTTCGAAGAACGCTTCGAGGAGGTGAAGCGGCGCTTCGCCGACGCCGACGTGCCGCGGCCGCCCCGCTGGGGCGGGTTCCGGCTGGCGGCCGAGCGCATCGAATTCTGGAGCGACCGGCCGCACCGGCTGCACGAGCGCCGCCTGTTCACCCGCTCCGGCGGCGGCTGGACTCAGGGGCTGCTCTACCCATGATCAGGGCAGTGGTCCATGACAGAGCCAGGCTCACGGCACGCGCCGCGCTGGCGAGCGTCGCCGTGGCTGTCACTTTGCTGTTCGCCAAAGCGTGGGCAGCGATCGCGACCGATTCCACGGCGATGCTCGGCAGCCTTGCCGACACCAGCCTCGACGTCATCGCCAGCCTGGTGACTCTGGCCGGCGTCCGCATCGCGGCGCTTCCGGCCGACGACGACCACCGCTTCGGCCACGGCAAGGCGGAAGCCCTGGTCGCGCTGGGACAGGTGGTGCTGATCGCCGCTTCGGCCCTGTTCATTGCCTATCGCGCAGGCTCGCGCCTGCTGGCCGGAGCACCGACAGCCAATGCCGAATTGGGGATTGCGGTCTCGCTCGCCGCGATGGCCGCGACCGTGGGGTTGCTGGCTTATCAGCGGCGGGTGATCGCCCGCACCGGCTCCGTGGCGATCCGCACCGACAGTCTTCACTACCAGTCGGACCTGCTGCTCAACGGCTCCGTGATCGCCGCACTGGTGGCGGACCAGTGGCTTGGCCTCGTTGGCGCCGACGCCGTGTTCGGGCTGCTTATCTCCGCTTGGCTGCTGAGGAGCGCATGGCGCGCATCGAGCGAGGCGGTGGACCAGCTGATGGACAAGGAATGGCCGGCCGCCAAGCGCGCCGCTTTCCTCGCGGCGGCCGCCGAATATCCGGAGCTCAAGGGCATCCACGACGTCCGCACCCGCAGCAGCGGCAACTACGACTTCGTCCAGTTCCACGTGTGGATCCCGGCCGACTGGACCATCCTCGAGGCCCATGACCGGCTCGATCGGGTCGAGGAGGATCTCCAGCGCCGCTTTCCGGGCACCGAAATCTTCCTCCATCTCGACCCTGAAGGACATACCGACCGCGAAACCCTGCTGCCGCACGAACTCACCGAGCGTTCGACATGATCGGCATTCCGTTTTTCCAGGTCGACGCCTTCGTCAATGAGCGGCCGCTGACCGGCAACCCGGCCGCCGTCATGCCGCTCGACCGCTGGCTTCCCGACGCGCTGCTGCAGGCGATCGCCGCCGAGAACAATCTCAGCGAGACCGCCTTCACCGTGCCCTCGCGACGCGGCGACGCGGATTACGACTTGCGCTGGTTTACGCCGACGGTGGAGGTCGATCTGTGCGGCCATGCCACTCTCGCGGCCGGACACATCCTGCTGCACGGCGAGCACGTGCGCTTCGCCACCCGCTCCGGCCTGCTGGGCGTCGCTCGCAGCGGCAATCTGCTCGAGCTCGATCTTCCCGCTCATGCGGTGGAAGCGGGCGAGCTTGCCGGCCTTCACGAGGCGCTCGGCGTGTCGGGCGAGACATTCCTCGGGCGCGGCGGCAACGGCGCCGCCATTGTCATGCTGCGCGACGAAGCCGCGGTGCGCTCCGTCGCCCCCGACTTCGCCCGCCTGAGGACCATCGACCGGCTGGTGATCGTCACCGCGCCCGGCGACGAGCACGACGTCGCCAGCCGCGTGTTCGCCGCTTTCCACGGCATCGACGAGGACCCGGTGACGGGCTCCGCCCACGCCGCTCTGGTGCCGTTGTGGGCGCGCCGGCTCGGGCGCGACAGCTTCACGGCCTTGCAGGCGAGCCGGCGCAGCGGACTGCTGCACTGCCGCCTCGAAGATGGGCGAGTGCTCCTCGGCGGCGCCTGCGCGACCGTCATCGTCGGCACCTTTCAACCGTGAGCGCTGCGCCGCGCCTTGCCCGCCGGATCGGCCTCGGCGGTGCGCTGCTGCTCGCCTTCAACGGCGCCATCGGCGCATCGATCTTCGCCTTGCCCGCGACCCTGGCCGCGGACTTCGGCACCTTCGCGCCCTGGCTGTTCCCGCTGGCCGGCCTCGCCTTCCTGCTGATCGCGGTGCCGTTCGCGCGCTCCGTGGCCGCATTCCCGGAAAACGGCGGTCCGGCGACTTACGGGCGGGTGTTCGGCCGGCTCGCCGGTTTCGAGCTCGGCTGGGTCTATTATGTCGCCCGCGCCGCCGCCTTCGCCGCCAACCTCAACGTGCTGATCGCCTATCTGGCGCGGTGGTGGATTGGCGCCGACAGCGGCGCGCTTCGAATTACGATCATGCTGGCGACCGTCGCATTGCTCAGCGCGATCAACATCGCCGGCGTGCAGCGCGCGATGCGGCTGCTCGGCGGCCTGACCTTGCTGAAGACCTTGCCGCTGGTCGTCACCGCCATCGTCGCGTTAGCGGTCGCCGGCGTCCCGGCCCCCGGGCCGCTGCCGCGCCTCGACGGAGCGGAGGCGGGCGTGCTGCTCGTCTTCTATGCTTTCGTCGGCTTTGAGAACGCCACCGTCACCGCCGGCGAGACCCAGCGGCCCGAGCGCACGTTGCCGCGCGCCTTGCTCGGCACGATCGGCACCATCGCCTTGCTGTATTTTCTGGTCCAGCTCGCCTTCGTCGCAATGTTCCCCACCGGCCTTGCTGAAGGCGACGCGGCGCCGCTGCTGGCGTTCGGCGAGCGGCTGCTGGGCCCGGCCGGAGCGTTGCTGCTCGGCGCCGCTGCGGTAGCGTCGCTCGCCGGCAACCTTCACGGCAACATGGCCGCGACCCCGCGCGTCACCTTCGCGATGGCGGAGCGGCGCGAGCTTCCGGCTTGGCTTGCCAGCGTTCACCCCAGCTTCGCCACGCCAGCGGCTTCGATCCTGTTCTTCAGTGCGGTCGTCGCCTTGCTCGCCGTCAGCGGCAGCTTTGTGTGGCTGGCGGTGGTCAGCACGCTGGCCCGGATGATCGTCTATGCAGCAACGATCGTCGCGCTGCCCAGAGCGCCGAACCGGCCGGCGCGGCTGGGCGCCGGACACTGGCTGTGGGGTGCCGCGGGAATCCTCGTCTGCGCACTGGCCGCGAGCCAAGCCGACGCCGCCGCCTGGCTGACGCTCGGCGCGCTCGCCGCCGCCGGGCTGCTGCTGTTCCTGGTGACGAGCCGGCGCTCAGCCGCCGGCTAGCATCGCCGCCAAGGCGGCGATCATCGGCAACTGGCTCGGCAGCATCAGCTCGCGCGCTTCCTCGAGGCTCATCCAGCGCGCTTCCTCGGCCTCGGGGAAGCGGCGCTTGCGACCGCTCCGCGGCGGCCATTCCAGCTCGAATTCGTTGCTGCGGATCGCCGCGGCGTCCAGATCCCCCTCGGCCGCGAACGCCTCCACCCACTTGCCGCCCGCCTGCCGCACCTTGCAAAGCGGGAGCGGTACCGCCTCCAGCGGGGAGCCAAGCTCCTCCTGGAATTCGCGCAGCGCGGCTTCGGCCGGCGCCTCGCCCGGCTCGACTGCGCCCTTGGGAATCATCCACGCCCCTTTGGATCGGCCGCGCCAGAACGGCCCGCCGGGGCGGATCAGCAGCACCTGCGTTTCCCCATTGCGCTGCCGGTAAAGCAGGATCCCGGCGCTACGCGGCGGCGGCACGGCTTGCTTCGGCGGCAGCAGCGGTCTCGGCAATCCAGCCGCCTCCGAGCAGGCGCGTCCCCTCATAGAAGACGGCGGCCTGGCCCGGCGCGACCCCATATTCGGGCGAAAGGAAGCGCACCCACTCGTCCTCGATGCGGGCCGGCACGGCTGGCGCCAGTGAGCGGACCTTGACGCCGACCTCGCTCTGCTCCTCGCCGATCCAGTTGCAGCCGTCGACCCGCATCGCCTCGACCGCGAGGGCGCGACGCGGGCCGACCACCAGCCGCCGTGCCTCGGGTTCGATGCGCACGACGTAAAGCGGCTCGCTCTGGCCGCCGACCTCGATCCCGCGGCGCTGGCCAACGGTGAAGTGGACCACGCCCGCGTGCTGCCCGAGCACGCGCCCATCGAGACCGACGATCTCGCCCGGTGCCGCGGTCGCCGGCCGCAGCTTTTTGACCAGCCCGGCGTAATCGCCGTCCGGAACGAAGCAGATGTCCTGGCTGTCGGGCTTGGCGGCGACGCCAAGCCGGGCCTGCGCGGCGAGCCGGCGGACTTCGCTCTTGGGCAGGTCGCCGAGCGGGAAGCGCAGGAAGTCGAGCTGCTCGCGCGTGGTGCCGTAAAGAAAGTAGCTCTGGTCGCGTGCCGGGTCGGCGCCCTTGTGAAGTTCGCTGCGCCCGTCCTTGACCATTCGACGCACGTAGTGGCCGGTCGCCAGGCAATCGGCGCCGAGCTCGCGCGCAAAGGCGATGAGGTCGGTGAACTTCACCCCCTGGTTGCACAAAGAGCAGGGCACCGGCGTACGGCCGCTTGCATATTCGTCGGCGAAGCGCTCGATGACGCCGGCGCGGAAGCGGCTTTCATAATCAAGCACGTAATGAGCGATGCCGAGCCGGTCGGCGACCGTCTTGGCATCATAGATGTCCTGGCCGGCGCAGCAGGCGCCGCTGCGCTTCGCCGCCTCGCCATGGTCGTAGAGCTGCAGGGTGACGCCGATCACCTCCGCGCCCGTGCGCGCAGCCAAAGCGGCAACGACGGAGCTGTCGACGCCGCCCGACATGGCGACGACGATCCGCGCCTCGGCAGCGGGGCGATCGAGATCAAAGTGGATGAACATTGCGTGGCGTCTTTACCCGAAGTTCACCCCTGCCCGCTAGATCGGACGCAGGTTCAGCAGGGGATTTGGGGGCACGCTTGTCGCGACCGCAGCGAAGTTTCAGGGCGGCCGGAGAAGCGGGCCTGCCGGGCGATGATCTTGCCGCCTTGCTCGCGTGCGAGGAGGCGCGGGAGGCCCGGCAGCAGGCGATCGCCTGCTATTTCGGTGGCGGCGACGGATGGCGATCGGCACAGGCGGCGCTTGGCGGCGCCTTCGCCAGCAGTGCCGCAGCGGCGGTGCTGTTCAGTGGGAGGAAGGCGGAGTGACCAGCGGGTTAACCACCGCGTTTCAGATAATCTTCAACGGCCGGCGCTTAAGTTCGGCTGCATCGACAATGATTAAGCAGGTCTGACCAGCAATGCTCGAGAACCAGAAGTTTCGCCCGGCTCAAGTGATCGGTCCGCTCGGCGAGCCGCTGACGCTGGAGTCCCTGCCGCCGGTCCAGACCACCCGCTGGGTGGTTCGGCGCAAGGCCGAAGTCGTGGCCGCGGTGGCCGGCGGCCTGCTGAGCGTCGAGGACGCCTGCCGGCGCTACTCGCTGAGCCTCGAGGAATTCACCAGCTGGCAGCGCGCGGTCGACCGCAGCGGCATGCCTGGCCTGCGCGTCACGCGCATCAAGCATTACCGCGACGTCTACGAGCGGCAGCAGCGCTACTGAAGCGTTCGTTACAGGCCAGCACCAAGCCCGAGCTTTCCGCCAGTTTCAGCAGTTGCGAAGGCAGGTTCGCACTGGACAGAACCTTCCGAATCCGGAACAACTGGAGCGCATCGCGCGTCTAGATGCCGGAAGGACCGCCGCGTGCCCAAGGCGGTCCAAAACAGGAGGGAACGCTCATGGGTTTCATCATTTGGCTTATCATCGGCGGCCTTGTCGGCTGGCTTGCCAGCCTGATCATGCGCACCGATGCGCAGCAGGGGATCATCCTCAACATCGTCGTCGGCATCGTCGGCGCGGTGATCGCGGGTCTGATCTTCGGTGCGAACATCAACGATTCGAACCCGCTCAACATCACCAACATCCTCTATTCCCTGATCGGCGCGGTCATCCTGCTGGCGATCGTCAACCTGGTTCGCCGCGGCACGGTCCGCTAGAAGCGACGCGAACAACTGCAAAACGGAGGGCCGCGCAGCGACGAGCTGCGCGGCCCTTTTGCTTGGGCGGCGACGTTCAGCGAAGCTCGAAGCTCATTCCGACCGTCACCTGCAGGCGCTGCTCGCCGGGGTCGATCTTGGTGTCGGGAGCGGCCATGCGCGAGCCGGTCACCATGATTTCCATCTGCGGCAGCGGCGCGGAATAGCCGCCGCTTTCGCTGACCGACAGCAGCCGCACCACCCGCATCCCGAGCGCGCGCGCATAAAGCTCGGCACGCGCGCGGCCGGCGGCGATGGCGCGGGTCCGTGCCTCGTCGAGCGCCGCCTCGGGCCTCTCGATGGTCAGGCTTGGCCCGTTGATCTGGTTGGCGCCCTGGGCGACCAGAGCATCGAGGATGCGGCCGGTGTTGCGGATGTCGCGGAAGCGGACGCTGACCTGGTTCGAGGCGGTGTAGCCAACCAGTTGCGGCGGCTGGTTTTCGGCGTAGCGATATTCGGGATTGAGGCTGATGTTGCTGGTCTGGATGTCGCGCTCGGCGATGCCCGCGGCGCGCAGCGCCGCGCGCACGCGCTCCATGCGCTGGGCATTCTCCTGGATCGCGGCGCTGGCGCCGGTCGAGCGGGTAACGACGCCCGCAGAGATGATCGCGAGATCGGGAACGCGGCGAACTTCACCGGTCGCGCTGACATCGAGCCGGGTGCCGGTGACCGCCTGCACCGGCACTGCAACCGTGTCGGTCTGTGCCGCCGCCGGGACCGCGCCGGCGATGGCGGCCGCTGCGAGTAGGAATGCCTTCATCGCTGAAACCCTCTGCTGTTGAACCGCGCGGATCGTTGCGCGTGCGTCATGGCGGCGCGATGAACGCGCCGCCCCGCAGAGTGTTTCGGCGCCCTCAGATCCGGCCGCGGCGGCCGGCAACGAGGCGGTAGATGAACAGGATGATGAAGGCCCCGACGACCGCCGCGATGAAGCCCGCGCCGTCGCCTTCCCCGTACCAGCCGACGGCGCGGCCGAGGAACCCGGCAAGCAATGCACCGGCAATGCCGAGCAGCATGGTGACGATGCAGCCGCCCGGGTCGCGCCCTGGCATCAGCAGCTTGGCGATGCCGCCGGCGAGCAGCCCGATGACGATCCAGCCGATGATTCCGTAATTTTCCATCCTGCCCATTCCCCTTTATCTGTGCGTCAGCCACCATGGTCGCGGCATCCGCTTTCCGTTGTGCCAACGCGCGCTCGGCGCCCGGGTGCCGCCGTTGGTAGAAAAACAGTGGCGATGCGCAAGCAAGAACGCCTCTGTTGCCCTTGGTGACTTATTTGGCTAACACAGCTGTGGGGCCGCTGTCACGGCGGAGTCGCACAGCAGGGCAAGAGACGTTGCGCATGAACCGGGAAACGAAAATCCGCTCCTCCGACACGTTGGTGGTCGTTGATCGCTCGCGCCGCCGGCGCAACATCATCATCGCCGCGGTAGTCGCGCTTGTCGCTGCCATTGCCTTCGCCGTGATGCTGATGGGGCGCGGCGGGGAGGACAAGCCTGCGGCGGCGGCCGGTGCGAGCCGCCGCGGCGGGCAGGTCCCGACGGTCACCGTCGCCGTCCCCGGACAGAGCCAGGTCGCGCGCACCGTCACCGCCAGCGGCGCGCTCGCTGCGCGCCGCGACCAGCCGGTCGGCATCGCTGGCGAAGGCGGCGTCGTCAGCCGCGTCAACGTGGATGCCGGAAGCTGGGTGCGCCAGGGCCAGGTGCTGGCGTCGATCGACCGTTCCGTTCAGAGCCAGGAAGCGGCGCAGCTCGCGGCCTCGATCCAGGTCGCGCGCGCTGACGCGGCACTTGCCCAGAACGAACTCGATCGCGCCCAGGCGCTGGTCGATCGCGGTTTCATCTCGAAGGCGGAAATCGACCGCAAGCGGGCGGCCCGCGACGCCGCGAGCGCCCGTGTCCGTGTCGCCGAGGCCCAGCTCGCGGCCAGCCGCGCGCGCATCAACCGTCTCGACATTCGCGCCCCCGCCGACGGGCTGATCCTGTCGCGCAACGTCGAGGTCGGGCAGGTCGTCGGACCCGCCGCGGGCGGATTGTTCCGGCTTGCTGCAGGCGGCGCCATGGAAATGCGGGCGCAAATCTCGCAGCAGGATCTCGCCTTCGTTCGCCCCGGCATGCCGGCGAGCGTCACCCCCATCGGCACCGATCAGAGCCTCAACGGCTCGGTCTGGCAGGTGTCGCCGGTGATCGATCCCCAGTCGCGCCAGGGCGAGGTGCGGATCGCCATCCCTTATTCGCGCGCGATCCGGCCAGGCGGCTTCGCCGAGGCGCGGATCGGCGCCGGTGCGACCACTGCGCCGCTGCTCCCGCAGAGCGCGGTGCTGAGCGACGACAAGGGCACCTACGTCTACATCGTCGGCGCCGACAACAAGGTCGAGCGCCGCGACATCAAGGTCGGCTCCGTGACCGAGGCCGGAGTGGGCATCATCGAGGGACTCAGCGGTCAGGAGCAGGTGATCCTGTCGGCCGGGCCGTTCCTCAATCCGGGACAGAAGATCCGCCCGCGCCGCCAGGCCGCGCGCTGAGGCAGAGAGGCGTTTTCAGCCCATGAACTTCCGCAACATCTCCTCGTGGTGCATCCGCAACCCGGTCCCGCCGATCGTCCTGTTCATCGGCCTGCTGCTCGCCGGCCTGGTCGCCTTCATGCGGATGGACGTCAACAACTTCCCCGATGTCGAATTTCCCGGGGTGATCGTCACCGTCGTCCAGCCCGGCGCCGCCCCAAGCGAGATGGAAACTCAGATCACCCAGCGGATCGAGGCCGCGGCGCGTGGGCTTTCGGGGGTCGAGGAAATCAACAGCTCGATCCGCGAAGGCAACAGCCAGACGATCGTCTCCTTCCAGATCGGGACGCCAGTCGACCGTGCCGTCACCGACCTGCGCGACGCCATCGCGCAGATCCGCAGCGACCTGCCCGACGGCATTCTCGAACCGCAGATCAAGCGGATCGAGGAGGGCGGAGGCGGCGAATTCTCGTTCGTCGCCGTCGAAGCCACCGACATGACGCTCGAGCAGCTCAGCTGGTACATCGACAATAATGTCACGCGGCGGCTGCTGTCGGTTCCGGGCATGGCAGCGGTAACCCGTGAAGGTGGAGTCAGTCGCCAGTTCCGGATCGAGCTCAACCCCGCCGCATTGCAGGCGCAGGGCATCACCGCCGCGCAGGTCAACCAGCAGCTGCGCCAGGTCAACGTCAATTCCACCGGCGGCCGCGCCGAAATCGCCGGGTCCGAGCAGACGGTGCGCGTGCTCGGGAATGCCCGCGACGCGCTTGCTCTGTCGCAGACCCAGATCGCGGTCCCCGGAGGGCGGACGGTGCGGCTGGCCGACCTGGGCGAAGTGCGCGACGCCAGCTCCGAACTGCGCGCCGCAGCCTACCTGGGCGAGCGGGCAGTGGTCAGCTTCAACATGAAGCGGGCGCGCGGCGCATCGGAAGTAACGGTCTACGACGACGCCTGGAAGGAATTGCGCAAGATCGAAAAGGAGGATCCGCGGATCCGCTTCGTCGAAATCGACAACAGCGTCGATTACACCAAGAACCAGTACAAGAGCTCGATGCAGGCGCTGATCGAGGGCGCGGTGCTCGCCGTCCTCGTCGTCTTCCTGTTCCTCCGCGACTTCCGCGCGACTTTGATCTCGGCGGTGGCCATTCCATTGTCCGCCATCCCGGCCTTCTGGTTCATGGACTTGATGGCCATCAACCTCAACTTCCTTTCGCTGCTGGCGCTGGCGCTGGTGGCCGGCGTGCTGGTCGACGACGCCATCGTCGAGATCGAGAACATCGTGCGCCACATGCGCATGGGCAAAAGCGCCTATCAGGCGTCGGTCGATGCCGCCGACGAGATCGGCCTGGCGGTGCTTGCGACCACCATGTCGATTGTCGCCGTCTTCCTGCCGGTGGCGATGATGCCGGGCATTTCCGGCCAGTTCTTCCGCAACTTCGGCTACACGGTCGTCCTTGCAGTGCTGATGAGCCTGCTCGTGGCGCGCATGATCACGCCGCTGATGGCCGCCCATTTCCTGCGCGCGCATGGCGTCGAACCGCACGCGTCGGGCAAGTGGATGGAGAAATATCTCGGCGTTCTCAAATGGACGTTGCGGCACCGCTGGGTCGCAGTGCTGGGGGGCATCGCCTCGCTGGTCCTGACCGGTGTCTTGTTCGCGACTCTGTCGATGACCTTCCAGCCCGAGCAGAACGTCAACAATTCCACGGTCCGGATTGGCATGCCGCCAGGGTCG
>DATLFV010000106.1:0-6434 GCA_035540875.1 Sphingomicrobium sp.
CGCCCAGAAGGTGCGCGCGCGAACGCAGGTGCGCCCGTCATTGCCGGCGAACTCCATGTATCGGTCGAAGCGCGCGCCCTTCGGCGCCTCGCCGACCCAGGTGCGGGCGGTCACGCGGTCGCCTTCGAAGGCGGGGCGGAAATAGTCGATCTCGTGGCGGACGATCACCCAGAAGAAGGCGTCGACATGCTCCGGCCGCGCCGCCGCGCGCCAGTGCGCGGTCGCGACCTGCTGGATCCACTGCACCCAGACGGCATTGTTGACGTGGCCGAGCTCGTCGATGTGCTCGGGCGCGGCGGTGAAGGCGAGTTCGAAGAGGGCGCGGCCGCTCATGAGCCGCGCTCTGCAGAACAGGCCCTCACCCCGACCCTCTCCCGCTTGCGGGAGAGGGAGTGGAGGCGACCTGCGTCAGCACGAAGGCGTAGGCTTCGGCGACTTCCTTGAGATGGTCCCAGCGCCCCGACTTACCGCCGTGGCCGGCGCCCATGTTGATCTTCAGGAGCAGCAGATTGCTGTCGGTCTTGGTGGCGCGCAGGCGGGCGGCCCATTTGGCAGGCTCCCAATAGGTGACTCGCGGGTCGTGGAGGCCGCCGGTGATCAGCATCGGCGGATAATGCTGCGGCTTGACGTTATCGTAGGGGGAGTAGCTCCGGATCAGCGCGAACGCCTCTGGATCGGTGATCGGATTGCCCCATTCGGGCCACTCGCCGGGGGTGAGCGGCAAGCTGTCGTCGAGCATGGTGTTGAGGACATCGACGAAGGGCACGTCGGCGACCACGGCGCCCCATAGCTCGGGATCGGAATTGGCGACGGCGCCCATCAATTCGCCGCCCGCCGAACCGCCCTGGATGGCGATTCGGCCGGCGCTGGTGAAGCCTTCCGCGATCAGCCCCTTCGCCGCGTCGACGAAGTCGTTGAACGTGTTGGTGCGCTTTTCCAGCTTGCCGTCGAGGAACCAGCCGTGGCCGAGGTCGTCGCCCCCGCGGATGTGGGCGATGGCATAGGCCCAGCCGCGGTCGAGCAGGCTGATCCGCGCGGTCGAGAAGCCCGGCGGGATGGCGAGGCCATAGGCGCCGTAGGCGTAGAGGAAGAGCTTGCCCGAGCCGTCGCGTGGGAAGCCCTTGCGGTAGACCAGCGACACGGGGACCTTCTTGCCGTCGCGGGCGGGGATCATCAGCCGCTCGGTCTCGTACAGCGCGGGGTCGTAGCCCGACGGGATCTCCTGGACCTTGAGCGTCTCGAGCCGCCGCTCGGCCGGATGATAGTCGTAGACGGTGAGCGGCGTCACCATCGAGGAATAATGGAGCCGGTAGGCGGCCGGCGCGAACTCGGGATTGCCGGAGAAGCCGGCGCTGTAGCTCGCCTCGGCGAAGGGCAGCCGCTCCTCCCGCCCGTCGTAGGCGCGCAGGACCAGCTGGTCGAGGCCGTCGACCCGGGTGGTGATGGCGAGATGGTCGCGGTAGGCGGTCGCGCCGCGGATGTAGGTGCTGTCGGAGCCGGCAATCACCGTCTCCCACGCCTCTGGCGCCGCCGGGTCGGCGACGGCGAGGCGGAAGTTCACATGGTCGTCGTTGGTGACGATCCACAGGCGGCCGTGAGCGGCATCGACATGATATTCGCGGTTGGGCCTGCGGCGCGAGATCAGGGTCAGCGGCCGGGTCGGGTCGTCGGCCGAGACGAAGCGCACCTCGCTGGTGGCATTGTCGCCGGTCGAGACGAAGATCAGGCTGTCGTCCTGCGACTTGGCGATGCCGACCGAGAAGCCGAGCTCCTCCGTCTCCTCATAGAGGGTGACGTCCTGGTCGGCCGGAGTGCCGAGGCGGTGGAAGCGGGCGCGGTAGCTGCGCCACTGCTCGTTGACCTCGGTGAAGACGATCCCGGTGCTGTCGCTGGTCCATTCGGGATGGCCGATGGCGACGTCGGTGACGGTCTCAACGTCCCGGCCCGCGGCGATGTCGCGGATGCGCAGCTTGAAGCGCTCCGAGCCATTGTCGTCGACCAGCAATGCGGCGAGCCGGCCGTCGGGGCTGACCGCCAGCGCGCCCAGGCGGAAATAGTCCTTGCCCTCGGCCTCGGCCGCTTCGTCGAACAGGATTTCGTCCGGCCCGCCGGCGAACTTCCGCCGATACCAGGTGCGGTACTGCGCGCCGGGGCGGAATGCCCACCAGCGCAGCCAGTCGCGGTCGCGGATCGGGACCGAGCTTTCGTCCTCCTTGATGCGGCCCTTCATCTCCTCGAACAGTTCGTCGACCAGGGGCCGGTGCGGGGCCATCGCCGCTTCGAAGAAAGCGTTCTCGGCCTTGAGATAGTCGAGCACCCCTTCGTCGCTGACCTGCGGATAGCCGGGGTCGCGCAGCCAGTGCCACGGGTCGTCGATGGTGACTCCGTGACGTTCGTAGCTGTGGGGGCGCTGCTCGGCGCGGGGCGGCGGCGGGAGGTCGCTGGCTGTGCTCATGCGACGCTCCTTAGCGCCGCCCCGGCGAGGTGGAAGGGTTGGGGCGACCAGGCGCGATTGTTAGCGGCAGGGCACCGACGTGCAGGGCCTCGAGCGTTCGGCATTGGCCTTGGTGTGGGCGATGGCCTCAAGATTGTCCTCGCGGATCTGGTCCCAGACCTCTCTGGTGGCGCAGATCCGCTTGCGGCCCATGCGCGATCCGGTCTGAACCTCGGTCCGGCATTCCCTGGCCGGCTCGGGGGCTTTCGCCTGCTCCTTCCCGGCCGCAGGGTCGGCCAGGAGGACGGCGGCAACGGCAGCGAGGACGTCGAGGGTCATGAGGGCCTCCGTAAGGAACGAGTGACGGTTGCGAGGCGCCACGCGTAGGGCAGTGCAGCTGGGCATGATAATGACCAACAGCCGATGGTCCAGTGATGATGTGCCGACCAGCGGCGTGCCGGCGTGCCGGGGCCGTGCGACATCTTTGCTGCCGTCCACCCTGTTGCGTGCTGCCTGCCCGCGCTAGGAAGCGCCGATGTCCAGCCATGCCGACCGCCTCGCCGCCCTTCGCCAGCAATTGCAGGCCGACCGCCTCGACGGCTTCGTGGTGCCGCTGACCGACGAGCATATGAGCGAATATGTCGGAAGCTATGCGCAGAGGCTGGCGTGGCTGACCGGCTTCGAAGGCTCGGCGGGATCGGCGGTGGTGCTGCCGCAGGAGGCGGCGATCTTCGTCGACGGACGCTACACGCTGCAGGTGCGCAGCCAGGTCGACGGGGAGCACTGGAGCTACCAGTCGGTGCCGGAGACCAGCGTCACCGAATGGCTCGAGACCCATGCGCCCGAGGGCGCGCGGATCGGCTACGACCCGTGGCTGCACAGCCGCGACTGGGTGAAACGGGCGCGGGAGGGGCTGGCCTCGCGCCGCGCCGAGCTGGTCGCGGTCGAGCAGAACCCGATCGACCGGATCTGGGCCGACCGGCCGGAGGCGTCCAAGGCGCGGCTGGTCGTCCACCCCGACCGATATGCTGGCCGCAGCTCGGCCGAGAAAAGGACCGAGATCGCCGACTGGCTAGCGAGCAAGCAGGCCGACGCCGCCGTGCTGTCGGCGCTCGATTCGATCGCCTGGACGTTCAACGTGCGCGGGCAGGACGTGGCGCGGACGCCGGTGGCTTTGGCCTTCGCTTTGGTCCACCGCGACGGCACCGCGGACCTGTTCGTCGCAGGCGAAAAGATCGACGCGGAGGTCCGCCAGCACCTGGGCAACGGCGTCCGGCTGCACGAACGGCACGCGTTCGAGGATGCGCTCGGGGAGCTCAAGGGCAAGCTGGTCGCGGTCGACCCGGAGCGGGCGGTGGCGGCGATCTTCGACGCGCTCGAGCGGGCCGAGGCGCGGGTGCTCGCCGTGCGCGACCCGACGGTGCTGCCGCGGGCGATCAAGAATCCGGTCGAAATCGCCGGCCACAAGGCCGCCCAGGAGCGTGACGGCGCGGTGATCGCGCGCTTCCTGAAGTGGGTCGACGAAGAGGCGCCGTCGGGCGAGCTCGACGAGCTCAGGGCTTCCGACCGGCTCGAAGCGCTGCGCCGGGAACATGGCGAATTTCGCGACCTGTCGTTCGACTCGATCTCGGGCGCGGGGCCGAACGGGGCGATCGTCCACTATCGGTCGAGCGAGAAAACCAACCGCAGGCTCGAGCCCGGCAGCCTCTATCTGATCGATTCGGGCGGCCAATATGTCGACGGCACCACCGACATCACCCGCACATTGGCGATCGGTGAACCGACGGAGGAAATGCGCGACCGCTTCACGCGGGTGCTAAAGGGCCATGTCGCGGTCGCCACGGCTTTGTTCCCGAAGGGCACGCGCGGCACCCAGCTCGACAGTTTCGCGCGCCGGCCGTTGTGGGAGGCGGGGGTGGATTATGCCCATGGCACCGGCCACGGGGTCGGCAGCTTCCTGTCGGTGCACGAGGGGCCGCAGCGCATCTCGCCGGCCGGAAGCGCCCAGGCGGGCGGCGACGAGCCGCTGCAGGCGGGCATGATCCTTTCCAACGAGCCGGGTTATTACAAGACCGGCGAATATGGCATTCGCATCGAGAACCTCGTGCTGGTGGTCGAGCGCCAGGTCGCGGGCGCGGAGAAGGAGATGCTCTGCTTCGAGACGCTGACCTTCGCGCCGATCGACCGGCGGCTGATCGCCAGGGAAATGCTGAGCGCCGGGGAGCTGGCGTGGGTCGACGCCTATCATGCGCAGGTGCTGGCGAAGATCGGCGGGCGGCTGGAAGGGGCGGAGCGGGAGTGGCTCGAGGCGGCCTGCGCGCCGCTGGATTGAGCGTCACCCCAGCGGAAGCTGGGGTCTCAGAGAGAACGGGCGCAAGGTCAGCGCTCTCCACCTCCCTGTTCGTCTTCTCGTCCCGAGATCCCGGCTTTCGCCGGGATGACGCCCCGGTCGCGCGCCTGGGCCTTGCGGCGGCGCAGATTGTCGCGCAGCGCCGCGGCCAGCCGTTCTGCCTTGTCCTTGTCGCTCATGCCTTTTCCTTGACAGTTCGAGCGCGGCGCGGCCATAGGCGCGCGTCCTCCAGACAGTGCTGCCGTAGCTCAGTGGTAGAGCGCATCCTTGGTAAGGCTGAGGTCGTGAGTTCAATCCTCACCGGCAGCACCATTTTCCCCAGTCCGGCGGCCCCTTACTAGTAATCGGCCTCCAGCAGCCCCTCGATGACGTGGTGCTGGATGACCTGGGTGAGCTCGTCGGTCACGCGGTAGGTGAGGTGGTCGCGGACCCGGGGCGGCAGGCTGTCGAGATAGGCCCGGGTGACCTGCAGATCGTGGTGGTTGGCGTTGGTGCCGTCGGGCGCGTCGGCGGCGACGACGAGGACCGGGCGCGCCTCGTTCGAGCGGTTGGCAGTGCCGCGGTGGATGGTCAGCGCCGAGCGGGCGGAGATGTCGCCGCGCTGCGGCAGCTTCTGGACGGCGCGGGCGATGTAGCGGTCCCACAAGGACTTGTCGGGGAACATGTCGTCGCGGGCGCCGGTGATGTCGTCCCACTGAGTGCCGAGCGCGATCTCGAACGGGCCATGCTCGGGGCGGGTGTCGACGGTGGTGAGGTTGAAGGCGAGGCTGTTGAGGCGGCGGCCCTTGAGGGTTGCCTCGGGCGATTTGAAGTCGCGGTGCCAGGGCTGGTCGGCGGCGCCGGGGAAGGGGATGTCGAAGCCGATCTCGACGATCTTATATTCGGGGCCGAGCACCGCCTCGCACACGGCGACGAACCAGGGGTGGGTGGCGATGTCGACAAAGCCGCTGATCCGCTCGGGCTGGACCTCGACGTACCAGCGCTCGGGCCCGCGCGGCAAGGCGCCGCCGGGCACGGCCTTGGCTTCCTCGTACAGAGTCATGATCTCGGCGTAGAGGCGGTCGGCCCATTCGGGGCTGAAGGCGCCTTTGTGGCCGATGATGCCGTCGCCGTAGAGGCCGCCCATGATGGCGGCGACGTCATATTCCTGCTGCTCGGCGGTCATTCGCTTCGCTCTCCCGATTCCCTGCCGGTCAAACTATCACCTTTGGCTTGCCATGCGAGCAGGGATGAGGTTGGGGAGCGGCCCCATGCGCTTTTTCTCCGACAATGCGGCGGCCGCGCACCCGGCCGTGCTGCAGGCGATCCTCGATTCGAATCGGCTCGACAGCGCCTATGACGGCGATGCGTGGAGCAAGCGGCTCGACGGCGCCTTTTCCGATCTGTTCGGGACCCGGTGCCGGGCCCTGTGGGTGACCACCGGCACGGCGGCCAATTGCCTGGCGCTGGCCGCTTTGTGCCCGCCGCACGGCAGCATCCTCACCCACAGAGACGCCCATATCGAGAATGACGAGGCCGGCGCGCCGGGCTTCTTCACCCATGGCGCCAAGCTGAATCTGCTCGGCGGGCCGGGCGCCAAGGTCGCGCCGCAAGCGGTCGAGGAGGCGGTTGCGCGGGTGCGCAAGGACGTTCACCAGGTGCAGCCGCGCA
>DATLFV010000107.1:0-13687 GCA_035540875.1 Sphingomicrobium sp.
CAATTGGCCGCGGTGCCGGGCCCTGTGGGTGACCACCGGCACCGCGGCCAATTGCCTGGCGCTGGCCGCTTTGTGCCCGCCGCACGGCAGCATCCTCACCCACAGGGACGCCCATATCGAGAATGACGAGGCGGGCGCGCCGGGCTTCTTCACTCATGGCGCCAAGCTCAATTTGCTCGACGGGCCGGGCGCCAAGGTCGCGCCGCAGGCGGTCGAGGAGGCGGTGGCGCGGGTGCGCAAGGACGTCCACCAGGTGCAGCCGCGCGCCTTGTCGATCACCAACGCCACGGAATATGGCCTCGCCTATCGCGCCGACGAGGTGGCGGCGCTGGGCGAGACGGCACGGCGGCTGTCCTTGAGCTTCCACGTCGACGGCGCTCGCTTCGCCAATGCGGTGGTGGCCACCGGCGAGAGCCCGGCCGAGCTGACCTGGCGGGCCGGAGTCGATGCCTTGAGCTTCGGCTTCGTCAAGAACGGCGGGCTCAGCGCCGAGGCGCTGGTGCTATTCCGGCCCGAGCTTGCCGACCAGATCCTGGTGCACCGCAAAAGGTCGGGCCATTTGCTGTCCAAGGGCCGGATGATGGCCGCGCAATTGCTGGCGATGCTGGAAGACGACATCTGGCTCGACAATGCGCGCGCCGCCAATGCCGCCGCGCAGGCGCTTGCCGCGGCGGCGGGGGAACGGCTGGTCTATCCGGTCGAGGCCAACGAGATCTTCCTGCGGGTGAGCGCCGGGGAAGCGGCGAGCCTGCGGGCGCAGGGCTTCGACTTCTACGACTGGGGCGAAGGCGAGATGCGGCTGGTCACCAGCTGGGACCACGACCCCGCCGCCGTCGAGCAGCTGGCCGCGGCGATCGCCGCGCTGTGAACCCGCGCCCGGCCGAACCTTCGGTCGTCATCCCCTTCATCGTCTTCACCGTGATCTGGGGATCGACCTGGATCATCATCCGCGACCAGCTGGGAACGGTGCCGGCCCAATGGTCGATCGCCTACCGCTTCGTGATCGCCGCCGCGGCCATGGCGGCGCTGACCCGGTTCAAAGGGGAGACGCTGCGCCTGTCGCCGGCCGGGCTGGGGGTGGCGACGATCCTAGGCTTCCTGCAGTTCGTGATCAACTTCAACGCCGTTTATCTGGCCGAGCATCACGTCACCTCGGGGCTGGTGGCGACGGTGTTCGCGCTGCTGCTGATCCCCAACAGCCTGCTGGCCTGGGCATTTCTGAAGCAGAAGCCGAGCGGCCGCTTCGCGATCGGCTCGCTGATCGCGGTGACGGGGATCGCGCTCCTGTTCGCGCATGAGCTCAGCGAGCACCCGGCGCGCAGCGAGGCGATCCTGCTCGGCATCGGCCTCACCCTCATCGGCCTGCTCGGGGCCTCCGCGGCCAACGTCTTCCAGGCGCTCGAGCGGGTGAAGCGCTTTCCTTTGTTCGCGCTGCTGACCTGGGCGATGCTGCTGGGCGCGGTGATGGACGGGGCGATCGCCTTGCTGTTCGCCGGACCGCCGGTGATCGAGACGAGGCCCGGCTACTGGCTCGGCCTCGTCTATCTCGCGGTGTTCGCGTCGGCGCTGGCATTCAGCCTCTATCTGCCGGTGGTGCGCCAGATCGGGCCCGGCAAGGCGGCTTATTCGAGCGTGCTGGTGCCGATCATCGCCATGGGCTTTTCGACCTGGATCGAGGATTATCGCTGGACGGCGACCAACGCCGGCGGGGCCGCGCTTGCGCTCGGCGGCATGGTGATCGCGCTGAGCCGCAGCCGTTCCATTGTCCCGGCGCCCGACGCCGCCTAAGCCGCCGGCCATGGCCGACGCGCGCATCGTTCCCGAGGAACCCCCTTCGCCCACTCATGTCACCATCCGGCGCGAGGATTATCGCCCGCCCGACTGGCTGGTGCCGCACATCGCCCTCGACTTCGCGCTCGATGCCGAGCGGACGCGAGTAAGGGCGCGGCTGGAGGTGGTGCGCAACGGCCATCACGCGCGGCCCCTGCGCCTCGACGGCGACGGGCTGCAGCTGCTGCGGGTCCAGGTGGACGGCGGGGAGGCGCGCTGGCGCATGGAAGGGCCGGCGCTGGTCATCGACGTCGAGGGCGAGCGCGCGGTCGTCGAGACCGAGGTCGAGATTTCGCCGGCGGCCAACACCAAGCTGATGGGCCTCTACGCGTCGGGCGGAATGCTGTGCACGCAGTGCGAGGCGGAGGGCTTCCGCCGCATCACCTTCTTCCCCGACCGGCCCGACGTCCTGTCGAAATATCGCGTGCGGATGGAGGCGGATCAGGCGCGCTTCCCGGTGCTGCTGACCAACGGCAATGAGCTCAGCCGCGGCGAGGCCGAAGGCGGGCGTCACTGGGCTGAGTGGGAGGACCCGTTCCCCAAGCCCTGCTATCTGTTCGCGCTGGTCGCCGGCGACCTAGCCGCCAACAATGACAGCTTCACCACCATGTCGGGGCGCAGGGTCGAGCTCAACATCTGGGTGCGCGAGGCCGATTTGCCCAAGACGGCGCACGCGATGGCGAGCCTCAAGGCGGCCATGGACTGGGACGAGCGCGTCTACGGCCGGGAATATGACCTCGATTTGTTCAACATCGTCGCGGTCAGCGACTTCAACATGGGGGCGATGGAGAACAAGGGGCTCAACGTCTTCAACACCCGCTACATCCTCGCCGACCCAGAGAGCGCGACCGACGCCGACTTCGATGCCGTCGCGGCGGTGGTCGCCCACGAATATTTCCACAATTGGTCGGGCAATCGCGTGACCTGCCGCGACTGGTTCCAGCTGAGCCTCAAGGAAGGCTTCACCGTGTTCCGCGACCAGGGCTTTTCGGCCGACATGGGCTCGGCCGCGGTCAAAAGGATCGAGGACGTGCGGATGCTGCGCGCGATCCAGTTCCCCGAGGACCAGGGACCGCTCGCCCATCCGGTGCGGCCCGACAGCTATATCGAGATCAACAATTTCTACACGGCGACCGTCTACAATAAGGGCGCCGAGCTGATCCGGATGATGGCGACCTTGCTGGGGCCTGAGAAGTTCCGCGCCGGCACCGACCTCTATTTCGATCGCCACGACGGCGAGGCCGCGACCTGCGACGACTTCGTGCGCGCGCTCGAGGACGCGAGCGGAGTCGATTTGTCCGCGTTCCAGCTTTGGTACTCGCAGGCCGGAACGCCTTTGGTGCGCGCACGGCTCAGCCGCGACGGCACCAGCGCGACGCTGCGCCTCGGGCAGAGCGTGCCGCCGACACCCGGGCAGCCGGTCAAGCAGCCGATGCCGATCCCGCTGCGAACGGCATTGATCGGCGCCGACAGCGGGCGGGAGATCACGCCCGAGCGGCTGATCCTGCTCGACACGGCCGAGCAGGAGGTGCGGTTCGAGGGCGTCGCGGAGACGCCCTTGCTGTCGATCAACCGCGGCTTTTCAGCGCCGATCATCGTCGAGGCGGAGCGCGCGCCCGGCGAGCTCGAGCGGCTCGCCGGCAGCGATACCGACCCGTTCGCGCGCTACGAGGCGATGCAGGAACTGATGCTTGGAGTCGCGATCGCCGGCGCGCGCGGCGAGCCGGCCGATGCCGAAGCGCTGGTCCGGGCGGTAGGCAGCACGCTCAGGTCCAACGCGCTCGACCCCGCATTCAAGGCCGAGGCGATCCTGCTGCCTTCGGAAAGCCTGATCGGCGACCGCATGGAAGAGGTCGATCCCGATGCCATCCACGCCGCGCGCGAGCGGCTGCGCGAGGCGATCGGCGGCAGCCTCGGCGAGGCCCTGCTCGACGCGCATGGCAGCGGCGGCGCCGCCGGCACGGACCTGTCGCCGGCGGCCAAGGGCGTGCGCCGGCTGCGCAGCGTCGCGCTCGGCTACATCGCGGCCGGCGACCCGCAGCAGGGAGCGGCGCTGGCTAAGGCGCAGTTCGATGCCGCCGACAACATGACCGACCGCCAGGGCGCCTTGGCGGTGCTGGTGTCGCTCGACGGGCCGGAGCGCGAGGCGGCGCTCGAAGCCTTCTACGAGCGCTTCCGCAACGATGCGCTGGTGCTCGACAAATGGTTCTCCCTGCAGGCGATGGCGCAGCGGCCCGACACGCTGGATGCGGTGGAGCGGCTCGCCGGGCATGCCGACTTCACCATCGCCAATCCCAACCGGCTGCGGGCCCTGGCCGGGAGCTTCTCCGCCAACCCGTGGGCGTTCCACTCGGGCGCGGGGCGCGGCTACGGCTTCCTGGCGAAGATGATCCTCGCCGCCGACAAGCTCAATCCGCAGGTTGCGGCGCGCTTCGTGCCGCCGCTCGGCCGCTGGCGGCGCTTCGAACCGGTGCGCGCCCAGCGCATGCGCGAGGCGCTGGAGCGGATCGTCGCCGCGCCGGGACTAAGCAGGGATGTCTACGAGCAGGCGTCGAAGAGCCTGTCCTGAGCCTGTCGAAGGGCCTCGGCTAACGTCTAGCCGCCGATCCAGGCGGCGGCTTCGCGTGCGACTTGGTTGGCGGCGCGGTTGAGCGCCGGGCCGATGGTCGCGGCGTCGCCGTTGGACGGGACGCTGGCCTCGAAGCGGCGGGTCTCGACGCGCGTGCCGCCCTGCGTCGACAGTGCGCCGTCATAGCGCACCACCACCGCCTGCGCGGCCGCGTCGAACCCGAAGCGGTGGAGCTGGCCGCTGACGATCAGCCCCGGGTCGAGCCCTGACTGCCGCGAGTCGAGCACGACGCGGCGCGTGGTGCGGCGCACGGTCTCGGCGAGCAAATCCTTGAACAGGCGGTCGGGCGTGTCCACCCAGGCCGCGTTCTTGATGTACTGGACGTCGGTCGGGCTGACCTGCGCGGGCACCCGCGTGGTTCGCAATTCCTTGGCGATGATCGGCACGTTGATCGTCACCGCCTCGCCGGCGTTCGCGGCGCGCGCGATCGCAGCGGGGGCGGTCGCTTCGGGCGTCAGCGTCAGCAGGGTCGGGGGAGTCTTGCCGCCGCCGCCAAGCAGGCTGCCGAGCGAGCAGCCGCCGACCGCGAGGACCAGCGCCAGCGGCGCGGCCGCACGCAACAGAAAGGTCATCGGCGATTCCTCGGAGGTTTGTAGTCGGGAAGCTTCTCGGGCCCGAGCGCGCCGCCGATGCCGCCTTCGTTCAGGCGATCGGAGAACCCACGCAGCGATTCGGTGAGCTCGCGCATGTCGCGCACCAGCCGGTTGGCCTCGGGAAGGGTCGACTTGGTGAGGTTCTGGACCCCGGGCCGGGCGTCGGCGATCATCGCATCGAGGTTGCTGGTCGCGCGCTCGACGCCGGCAATCGCGCGCCGCAGGTCCTGCGCGGCGGGGCGGCCTTCCTCGGTGACCAGGCGGTTGGTGCTGTCGGCGAGCAGCCCGACCCGCTGGGCGGCGACGCCGGCGTTGCGCGCGGCGATGCGGGCATCGGTAATGGCGTCGGCAAGCTCGGGCGCGCGCTCGCGCAGCACGCCGGTGGTCTGGCGGACATTCTCGAGGATGTCGGCGATGGCGTTCTGGTTCTGGTCGTTGAGCAGCTCGGTCAGGCGCTCGGTGAGACGCTGGATGCGGTCGATGAGCTCGGGCGCGCTGTTGAGCAAGGCGCCGAGGCCGCCCGACGAGGAGGGGATCACCGGGCAGCCCTGCGGCCCGACCTGCTCGAGCGGGCGCGCGCCCTTGACCGCGCCGGTCAGCTGGATCTCGCTGACGCCGGTGAAACCGACGCCCTTGATCTGCGCGGTGGTTCCCTGGAGGACAGGAGTCTCCTCGGCGACGTTGATCCGCACCCAGACGAATTCTGGCCGGTCCGGCAGCAGCGAGATCCTGTCGATGACGCCCACCGGAACGCCGGAGAAGCTGACCGGCGAGCCCTTGTTCAGGCCCCCGACGGCCTGGGCGAAATAGATGTCGAAGCACCGGGTCTTCTTGTTCGACAGCCCGGCAAGCCAGACCGTGAACAGCAGCAGGCCGGCGAGCATTGCCAGCACCACCGCACCGACCAGCACATGGTTGGATCGCGTCTCCATCAGGCCTCGGCATGGTCCTTATTGTTGGCGTGATCGTCAGTGTAATTGCCGGCGGCGGCGCGGCCGCGGGGTCCGTTGAAATATTCCTGGATCCAAGGGTGATCCAAAGACAATAGTTCCGGAATCGTTCCGACCGCTATCACTTTCTTGTCCGCGATCACCGCCACGCGGTCGCAGATTGTGTGCAAGGTGTCGAGGTCGTGGGTGATGAGGAAAACGGTCAGCTCGAGCCGTTTCTGCAGTGAGCGGATGAGCTCGTCGAACGCCGCCGCGCCGATCGGATCGAGGCCCGCCGTGGGCTCGTCGAGGAACAAGAGCTCCGGATCAAGCGCCAGGGCGCGGGCAAGGCCCGCGCGCTTGCGCATGCCTCCCGACAGCTCGGACGGATATTTGGGACCGGCGTCGGCGGGCAGGCCGCTCATCGCGATCTTGTAGCCGGCGATCTCGTCGAGCAGCGGCGGCTGCAGGAACGGGAAATATTCGCGGATCGGCACCTCGACATTCTCGGCGACCGTGAGGGTCGAGAACAAGGCGCCGTTCTGGAACAATATGCCCCAGCGGCGGCGGATGTTCTTCGCCTCGTCCTCGCTGCGGTCGACCATGTTCTCCTCGAGCACCTCGATCGAGCCCTCGTCGGGACGCTGAAGCCCGATGATCGAGCGCATCAGCACCGACTTGCCGGTGCCCGACCCGCCGACCACGCCGAGGATCTCGCCGCGGCGAACGTCGAGGTCGAGCTGTTCGTGGATGACCTGCTCGTCGAAGCTGTTGCGCAGCCCGCGCACCTTGATGATCGGCGCCTCGCTCATATCCACCCGATCGAGCTGAAGAAGACGGCGAACACGGCGTCGAGGACGATGACCATGAAGATGGACTGCACCACGGCGGTCGTCGTCCTCAAGCCCACCTCCTCGCTGTTGCCCTGCACCAGCATGCCCTGGAAGCAGCCGGCAAGCGCGATGATGAAGCCGAACACGGGCGCCTTGATGAGGCCGATCCACAAATCGGTGAGCGGAACCACCTCCTGCAGGCGCTGGACGTAGGTCAAGGGCGGAATGTCGAGGGCCAGCCAGACGAACATGCCGCCGCCGAGCAGCGACATGATCATCGCGAAGAAGGAGAGCAACGGCATCATGATCACGGTTGCCAGCAGCCGCGGGATCACCAGCGCCTCGATCGGCGACACGCCGATGGTGCGCATGGCGTCGATTTCCTCCGTGATCTTCATCGTGCCGATCTGGGCCGCGAACGCCGATCCCGAGCGGCCGGCGACCATGATCGCCGTCATCAAAGTCGCCAGTTCGCGCACCGTGATCCGGCCGATCAGGTTGATGGTGTAGATCTCGGCGCCGAATTGCTGGAGCTGGACGGCGCCCTGCTGGCCGATGACGATGCCGATCAGGAAGGTCATCAGTCCGATGATGCCGAGCGCGCGCACCCCGACCACGTCGAAGCGCTGGACGACGGCGTTGAGGCGAAAGCGCCTGGGCCTTCTGACGACATTGCCGAAGCCGACCAGGGTTGCGCCGAAGAAGCCGAGGAGCCCGAGCAGGGTGCGGCCGACCTCGGCCATCCAGATGCCGATTTCCTCGAGCAGCCGGATGAAGCCCCCCTTTCGGTCGGGGCGGACCTTGACCGGCTGGTCGGCCTCCGCGACCTGGTCGAGCAGGCTGCGCTCCTCGGGTGTGGCCCCGACGACCTTCGCGCCGCGGTCGCGCACCGTGCGGTAGATCAGCCAGGCGCCGACCGTGTCCATCTTCTCGACCTTCGAGATGTCGATCGTCAGCGGGTCGGGAAGGGCATCGAGCTCCCGCGCCGTGGTGCCGGCGCGCGTGATCGTCAGCGCACCGGCGATCTGGTACGTCTCTCCGGCCGGTGCATCCGGGCTTTGGTCCTGGGCGGCCATTGGGCTGGATTAGTGCGCGAAATAGAAGAAGTCGGCAAGTGCGCGGCCCTGCGCCACTTTCCTGCCGCCATTGTCGCATTTATCCGGTCGCCTGATGAACCAGGACCTGCCGCCGACCTTCCTGCCCGTGGGCACCAACGACGCACGGCTGTTCGGGATGGACGCGCGCACCCGCGCCTGCCGGCTCGCCGCCAATGCCGGCTTTGCCATCGCCGACGCGCCGCAGAGCGGCCGCGCGACCCTGCTCGCCAGCCTCGATTTCGCCTGGGACCCGGCCTGGCTGAAGGCGATCGCGGCGCGGCCGGGCAGCGTATTGACGCTCGGCGGCCGGCCGGTGCTCGCGCATGTCCGCGCCGACCGGGACGCCGGCGCCGCAGCCGCGGCGCTCGCGGCCGGACAAGGCCTGGATGGCCTCGAGCCGGTCCCTTCCGAGACCGCCGAGCTCAGCTATTTCGAGCTGCGCAAGCGCGAGCGGCCGTTCGTCATGCCGCTCGACCCGGCCAATCCGCAGGCCGTCGAGCGCGCTGCCTATGACGCCGCCTACAAGGGCGTGACCGACGTGCTGACGCTCTATCTGTGGCGGCGGCCGGCCTTTTACCTGACCCGCTGGGCGGCGCAGGCCGGGCTCAGCCCCAATTTCGTGACCAGCGTCGGCTTCCTGTTGTGCGTGCTCGCCTTCTGGCTGTTCTGGCGCGGCCAGTACTGGCCGGGCGTGGCGGCCGGCTTCGCCTTCATGGTGCTCGACACGGTGGACGGCAAGCTGGCGCGCTGCACCGGCGCCTCGTCGAAGTGGGGCAACATCTTCGACCATGGCGTCGACCTCATCCACCCGCCGTTCTGGTGGTGGGCATGGGCGCACGGCATCGAAGCCTATGATCCGCGCCTCGCCCATGAGCCGGTCTATGCGCAGATGCTGCTGTGGGCGGTGATCGGCGGCTATGTCGTGCAGCGCGCGATCGAGGGGCTGTTCATGCGCCGCTTCGGAATGCACATCCACGTCTGGAGACGCATCGACAGCCAGTTCCGGCTGGTGACGGCGCGGCGCAACCCCAACATGGTCATCCTGGTCGGCGCCCTGGCGGCCGGCCGTCCCGACGTGGGCCTCGAGCTGCTGGCGCTGTGGACGATCGTGTCGATCATCTTCCACGCGGTGCGGCTGGCGCAGGCCAGCGCGCTTGCGGAGCGGGGTGGGCGCATCGTCTCCTGGCTCGACGCATGAGCTGGACCGCGGTGCTGCTGGCCGGCTCGCGGCCGGAGGGCGACCCGTTCGCGCGCAGCTTCGGAACCGAGATCAAGGCGCTGATCCCGGTGGCAGGCGAGCCGATGGTGCTGCGGCCGGTGCGGGCGCTGCTTGCCAGCCCGCACATCGGGCAGGTCGTCGTGCTCGGCCAGGCGCCCGCGATGCTCGAGCCGGTGCTGCCAAAGGACGAGCGGCTAGTGGTCCGGGAGTCGCGCGGCACCATCGCCGAGACGCTCTCCGCGATCTGCGATGACCCCGCCACGCCCTGGCCGGTGCTGGTGACGACCGCTGACCATGCCCTCCTGACGCCCGAGATGATCGACGAGTTCCTGGCTCAGGCCGAAGGGGCGGACGTCGCCGTCGCCTTCGTCGAGAGCAAGGGGCTGCTGACCCGCTTTCCCGATGCCCAGCGCACCTGGCTGGCGTTCGGCGGCGGCCGCTACAGCGGCGCGAATCTGTTCGGGCTCGGCTCGCCGCGCGCGCGGCGGGCGATCGCGCAGTGGCGGAGCGTGGAGGAGGACCGCAAGAAGGGGCTGAGGGTGCTCGCCGCGCTTGGCCCGACATTGTTCATGGGCGCGGTGCTCAAGCTGCGCACCTTGCACCAGACCGCCGAAGGGCTGAGCCGCAAGCTGGGCATCGTGATCCGCGCGGTGGAGATGAGCGACCCGCTCGCCGCAATCGACGTCGACAAGCCCAGCGACCACCAGCTGGTCGAGGCGATCCTTGCCGCGCGCGCCTGAGCCGTCGACTGAACGGCCGGCATGAGCGACCTTGCCATCTACGACATGGACCGGACGGTGACGCGCCGCGCCACCTACACGCCGTTCCTCATTCACTGCGCGCTGCGCCGGGCGCCGTGGCGGCTGCTGTTCCTGCCGCTGGTGCTGCTGTCGATGCTCCTTTACGCCGCCCGCCTGATCAGCCGCGGCAGGCTCAAGGAGATCAACCAGGCGCTGCTGCTCGGTCACGCGGTGCACCCGCGCGACCTCAAGCCGCTGGTCGACGGCTTCGCCGAGCGGACGGTGGCCGCGAACATCCGGCCGGGCGCGCTCGAGGCGATTGCCCGCGACCGCGCGCACGGCCGCCGGCTGGTGATGGCGACCGCCTCCTACCGGCTCTATGCGAGCGCGATCGCCGACCGGCTCGGCTTCGACGACGTGATCGGCACCGGGTCGATGATCGGCCTCGACGAGCGGGTGCGCGCGCGCATTGACGGCGATAATTGCTACGGCGAGGCCAAGCTCAGGATGATCGCCGACTGGGTGGAGAAGTCGGGACTCAAGGGCGCGCACGGCCACGTCCGCTTCTACTCCGACCATGCGTCGGACCAGCCGGCGTTCGAATGGGCCGATGAGCCGGTCGCGGTGAACCCGCACAAGCGGCTGGAGCGGCTCGCCAGGGCTCGCGGCTGGGCCATCGAGAACTGGGGCTAACGCTCAAAAGCTCCCAATTACCGACGTTGCGGATGCCAATGTCGAAAGCCGCCGAACAGGCGCGACCGCTTGACCGAAACGTTAACTTGTGGTTAAAAAAGTTAACCGAGAAACGGGGGTAGCCGGTGCGGTGTTGAGCCGAGGAGGGAGATCCTCTTATGAACATTGCCCAAATTTCAGTTGCCACGGCGGCCTTGATCATGAGCAGCGGTGCCGCACAAGCGGACGCCGGCAAAAGCGGCAAGAGCTCAAGCGGCGACCTTCAGAGCGCGCTCAAGCAGATGATGGCCCCGGCGATGCCGCCCGGCCAGATGAGCCGCCCCGCCGACCCCGACATGGGCGATGACCGGGCATCCGCCAAGGCGATCCTGGTGGTATGCTCGAAGGACACCCCTGCCGCCCAGCGCTCGGCCATCTGTCCCCGCGTCCCTGTCAGCCCGCAGTAACGCATCCCCGGTCCCGGTGCCGGAGTAGGACGCGGCCGGTGGCCAGCGGCTGGTCCGACGACCTTGATGGGGGTCCGGCTTCTGTTAGACTGCGCGCCACGGCCGGTGCGGCCGGCCTGAAGAGGGGCTGATACAGTTGGACAAGACCGAGCTGCCGTCCAATCGCAGCTTCGGGCTGTTCGTCACCGCCGTCGCGTCGGCGTTCTCTGTTTTCTTCGTCGTGACCGCCCGGCCCACGCCAGCAGCTGTGGCGGCGCTGCTCGCGG
The DNA here is from genome assembly GCA_035540875.1 of Sphingomicrobium sp. Classification (GTDB taxonomy): domain Bacteria; phylum Pseudomonadota; class Alphaproteobacteria; order Sphingomonadales; family Sphingomonadaceae; genus Sphingomicrobium. The sequence continues at coordinate 11,276 of DATLFV010000107.1, forward strand.
CCGCCGCCGCCCTCGCGGCGGTGCTCAAGCCCAACCTGCTGGCACCGCTCAACAAGGCGTGGATGATGCTCGGCATGGCGCTGGGCGCGATCGTCAGCCCAATTGTCCTGGCGATCCTGTTCTTCGGCCTGTTCACGCCGCTTGCGCTGCTGCTGCGGCTGCTGGGACGCGACGAGCTGCGCCTGCGGCGCGCGGCCAACGGAGCGGGCTACTGGCGGCTCCGCCAGCCTCCGGGTCCGGAGCCCGACTCCTTCCGCCGGCAGTTCTGAGGACGAAGTGGGCGAATTCCTTGGCGAATTCTGGGCCTTCCTGAAGTACCGGAAGAAGCTGTGGCTCGCGCCGCTGCTGGCGGTGATGATCCTGCTCGGCGGGCTGCTGGTGGTCGCCAAGGGATCGGTCCTCGCCCCGTTCATCTACACGATCTTCTGACGCCCGATGCGGATCCTCGGCATTTCCGCCTGGTACCACGACAGCGCCGCCTGCCTGGTCGAGGACGGAAGGATCGTCGCCGCCGCGCAGGAGGAGCGCTTCACGCGGCGCAAGCATGATCCCGGCTTTCCCGGCAACGCCATTGCTTACTGCCTGGCCGAGGCGGGGATCAGCCCCGAACAGCTCGACAATATCGTCTTCTACGAGAAGCCGTTCCTGAAGTTCGAGCGCTTGGTCGAGACCTACCTGGCGTTCGCCCCGCGCGGGTTCCGCAGCTTCGCCGCGGCCATGCCTTTGTGGGTCAAGGAGAAACTGTTCCAGAAGACCATGCTGCGACAGGAGATGGAGCAGCTGTTCGGCGAGGGCGACTGGCAGCGGCGCCTGATGTTCTGCGAGCATCACCTGTCGCACGCCGCGAGCGCCTTTTACCCGTCGCCGTTCGAGCGCGCGGCGGTGCTGACGCTCGACGCGGTCGGCGAGTGGGCGACGACATCCTGGGCCATCGGCGAAGGAAGCGACCTGCGGATCGAGCGCGAGATCCACTTTCCGCACTCGCTCGGGCTGCTCTACTCGGCCTTCACTTATTATTGCGGCTTCAAGGTCAATTCCGGCGAGTACAAACTGATGGGCCTCGCCCCCTACGGGGAGCCGAGGTACGCCGGCCTGATCCGCGACCGGCTCATCGACCTCCGGGAGGACGGGAGCTTTCGCCTCGACCTTTCCTTTTTCGATTATTGCACCGGCCTCAGGATGACCAATCGCCGCTTCGACGCTTTGTTCGGGGGCAGGCCGCGGCAGCCGGAATCGGCCTTGACCCAGCGCGAGATGGACCTCGCCGCCTCGGTTCAGGCAGTGACCGAAGAGGCCGTGCTCAAGCTGGGCAGGACGATCGCCCGGGAAAGCGGCGCCGGCAATTTGTGCCTTGCCGGCGGGGTGGCGCTCAATTGCGTCGCCAACGGCGTGCTGCTGCGCGAAGGCCTGTTCGAAAACATCTGGATTCAGCCCGCCGCGGGCGACGCCGGCGGCGCGCTTGGCGCGGCGCTCGCCGCCTGCCACATCGCCCATGGCCAGCCGCGCCACGTCGCGGCCGGCCGTGACGCGATGCAGGGCGCGTTTCTGGGGCCGAGCTTCGCTCCGCCGGAGGTTCGCGCGGCGCTGGATTCGGCCGGTGCGCGGTACGAGGAGTTGGACGAGGCCGAGATCGTCGAGCGCACCGCGCAGGCGCTGGCGGAAGGGCAGGCGGTCGGCTGGATGCAGGGGCGGATGGAGTTCGGCCCGCGCGCGCTGGGGGCGCGAAGCATCCTCGCCGACCCGCGCCTGCCATCGGTCCAGAAACAGCTGAACCTGAAGATCAAGTTCCGGGAGGGCTTCCGCCCGTTCGCGCCGAGCGTCCTGCGCGAGCAACTGGAGGACTGGTTCGAGCTGGACGTGGACAGCCCCTACATGATGCTGGTCGCCGACGTGGCGGCCGACCGGCTGCTGCCGCTGGGCGAGGCCGAGCAGGCGCTGACGGGTCTCGACAAGCTCAAGGCGGTGCGGTCCCAGGTGCCCGCCGTCACCCATGTCGACAATAGCGCGCGCATCCAGACGGTGCATCGGGAGACCAACCCTTTGTACCACCGGCTGATCGGCCGCTTCGCCGAGCTCACCGGCTGCCCGGTGCTGGTCAACACCTCGTTCAACGTGCGCGGCGAGCCGATCGTCTGCACGCCCAGGGACGCCTTCCGCTGTTTCATGGCGACCGACCTCGACCTGCTGGTGATCGGCAATTGCCTGCTGCAAAAGGCCGACCAGGACCCCGCGCTCAGCCATCGGTACCACGCACGTTATGAGCTGGACTAGGAAGCTCGCTTTCCTGGCCGTCACCTGGACGGTGGGACTCGCGGTCCTGCTCGCCGGCACCGAGCTCGTCCTGCGGCTGACCGACGATGGCTGGGGCCGCACCTTGCGCCTCAACCTGGTGCGCAGCCGCGCCTTCGATTT
>DATLFV010000108.1:0-11491 GCA_035540875.1 Sphingomicrobium sp.
TCGCCGTGCCTATGAAGCCCGGCTCGCCGAGCTGGGCGGCAGCAGCAACCGCACCGTCTATCGCAAGATCAAGCTCAATTCCTATGTGGCGCAAAGCCTCGACGCGCCTTCGTCAGCGCCGATCGGGGTCGTCACGATCGCTGGCACCATCGTCGATGGCAAGGCGCCCGAGGGCACCGCCGGCGGCGACAGCATTGCCGAGGTGATCGAGCGCGGGCTTAACGCCGGCGGTCTTAAGGCACTGGTCGTGCGCGTCGACAGCCCGGGAGGGTCGGTCCTTGCGTCCGAGCGGATCCGCCAGGCGATCCTTGCCGCCAAGGTCAAGAAGCTGCCGGTGGTGGTGTCGATGGGCAATGTCGCCGCGTCGGGCGGCTACTGGATCGCAACCCCCGCCGACTTCATCCTTGCCGAGCCCTCGACCATCACCGGGTCGATCGGTGTGTTCGGCATCCTGCCAAGCTTCCAGGGCAGCCTGGAGAAGCTGGGCGTCGGCGCCGATGGGGTGAAGACGACGCCGCTGTCGGGCGAGCCCGATGTGCTGCGCGGTCCTTCCCCCGAAGCGAACCAGCTGATCCAGGCGTCGGTCGAGTCCATCTATCGCCGCTTCCTTGCTATTGTCGCGCAGTCCCGCCGCAAGTCGCCGGCGGAGATCGACCGCGTCGGCCAGGGCCGCGTCTGGGACGGCGGCACCGCCCGGCAGCTCGGTCTGGTCGACGGCTTCGGCGGGATCGAGGAGGCGGTCGCGAAGGCGGCGGACCTCGCGGGTCTCGGCGACGAGCGGCGGGTGCGCTACCTGGAGCGGTCGCCCAGCCTGCGCGAGAGCGTGATGGAGGCCTTGCTCAGCAACGACAATGACCAGGGCACGGGCAATGATGCGTTCGCGACCCTCGCCGGCGCCCCGAGCCAGGCGCTTGCCGCCGCCATCACCGACCTGCGCGCCATCCTCTCCGGGCCGACGATCCAGGCGCGCTGCCTGGAGTGCGGACCGGTGGCGCCCGCCGCACTCGGCACGACCGACCGCGGCCTGCTAGGACTGCTCGCGCGCTGGTTCTAGGCGCCGCGCGCGCCGCCGCCGCACGGTCGTCGGCAGCAGCGCCAGCGCCAGCAGCGACATGGCGAATCCGAGGATCGCGAAACCGATCAGCAGCGGGTTGTGCGCGTCCTCGCGCGTCTTGAGGTCCATGATGTGCAGGCCCCACATCAAGTCGTAGATGCGCCACCAGCGCGTGCGGCGGGCGATGATCTCGCCCGAGCCGGCATCGACGTAGAAATGGGTGCCGTCGTCCATTGCCACCTGCCACGCCGGCGTATCGCGCCGGAACTCGAGCGGCGGCTTGGCAGGATCGACGCGTCGAACACCGGCAAGCCTGGCGCTGCCGGTGTAGCGCGCCGACAGCTCACGCACGGCATCCGCCGCAGACAGCGGCGGCAGCAGGGCGCCCGAGGCTGGGTCGGCCAGGCGCGTCGTTCCATCTGCCGCGGTCACCACCCAGCGCGGCCCCGCAGCGCGCGGTTCCAGCTTGAGCGTCTTGATCGGGACCCCGCCGATGCTCGGCGCGACCGGCGCCAGCGGCAGGCGCATTGCCGGCGCGGCACGCACCAGATGCTCGCCGCGCACTTCCTCGATCGGCCGGGCGACCATGACCAGGCCCGACAGCGTCCACAGCAAAACCGGGATGCCGACCAGCCAGCCCAGCCACACGTGCCAGCGGCGCAACCGCGAACGCACCGCGCCCATCAATTCAGCCCGTCGTGCTGAACCCGTTTACGCATCCAATGCCTCCGCCCACTCCGCCTGCTCGAAGGTCGATCCTGAAACGAGTTCAGGATGGCGGCAAGCAAAGTCGCCCTCAAATGTGGATCGGCTTGCCGGTAACCGCCATCGCGGCTTCCTTGAGCGCCTCGCTGTGCGTCGGGTGTGCGTGGCAGGTGTAGGCGATATCCTCGCTGGTGGCGCCGAACTCCATCGCCTGCGCGGCTTGGGCGATCATCGTGCCGCCAACCGAGGCGATGATCCACACGCCGAGCACGCGGTCGGTCCTGGCGTCGGCGATCACCTTTACGAAGCCGTCGCCCTCGCGATTGGTCTTGGCGCGGCTGTTGGCCATCATCGGGAACTTGCCGACCTTGACCTCCCCGGCCTCGCGCGCCTGCTCCTCGGTGAGGCCGACACCGGCAATCTCGGGCATGGTGTAGACCACCGACGGGATCAGGTCGTGGTTCACGATGCCGGTCAGCCCGGCGATGTTCTCGGCGACGGCAATGCCCTCGTCTTCGGCCTTGTGGGCGAGCATCGGTCCGGGGATGACATCGCCGATCGCCCAGATGCCCGGCACCTTGGTGCGGAAATCGTGATCGGTTTCGATCTGCGCGCGGTTGTTGACCTGGAGGCCGGCCTTGTCGAGACCGAGCCCCTCGGTGTTCGGCCGCCTGCCGATCGACACCAGTACGTGGCTTGCCTCGATGGTCTCGGCGGCGCCGCCCTTCGCGGGCTCGACCGTGATAGCGACCCCGCCATCGCGGAGCTCGGCGCCCGTCACCTTGGTGCCGAGGCGGAACTCGAAGCCCTGCTTCTTGAAGATCTTGTTGGATTCCTTGCGGACCTCTGCGTCCATCCCGGGCAGGATCTGGTCGAGGAACTCGACGACGGTCACGCGCGCGCCGAGCCGCTTCCAGACCGAGCCGAGCTCCAGCCCGATGACGCCGCCGCCGATGACGACGAGGTGCTCGGGCACCTGGTCGAGCTCCAGGGCCCCGGTGGAATCGACGATCCGCTGCTGGTCGATGGTGACGCCCGGCAGCGGCGTGACCGAGGAGCCGGTGGCGATGACGATGTTCCTGGCGCGAACGCTGCGTTCGCCGATGCGCACGGTGTCGGAGCTTTCGAACGTTGCCAGGCCTTTGAGCCACTCGACCTTGTTCTTCTTGAACAGGAACTCGATGCCCTGGGTGAGGCCCTTCACCGACTCTCGTCGGGTGCCGTGCATCGCCTCGAGGTCGAGCTCGACCCCGCTCGCCTTGACGCCCCATTTGGCGAGCGTGCCGTGCGCCGCTTCCTCGAACAGTTCGGACGCGTGCAGCAGCGCCTTGGACGGGATGCAGCCGACGTTGAGGCAGGTGCCGCCGAGCGTCTCCCGGCTTTCGGCGCAGGCGGTTTTGAGCCCGAGCTGCGCGGCGCGGATCGCGGCCACGTAGCCGCCGGGGCCGGCGCCGATCACCAGGACGTCGAAATCATAGTCAGCCATTCATACCTCGTTCCCCGGTGCAGGCCGGGTCCAGCAAACAGGAAAAGTCTGGACCCCGGCCTTCGCCGGGGAACAGCCCACTTACAAATCGATCAGCAGCCGCGTCGGGTCCTCGATCGCTTCCTTGACTCGGACCAGGAAGGTCACTGCCTCGCGCCCGTCCACCAGTCGATGGTCGTAGGACAGAGCCAGATACATCATCGGCCGCGCGACGATCTGCCCATCCTTGACCACTGGCCGCTCCTCGATCCGGTGCATGCCGAGCACCGCCGATTGGGGCGGGTTGATGATCGGGGTCGACAGCAGCGAGCCGAACACCCCGCCGTTGGAGATGGTGAAGGTGCCGCCGCGCATCTCCTCCATGCCCAAGGTGCCGTCCTTGGCGCGCTTGCCATAGTCGGCGATGGTCTTCTCGATCTCGGCGAAGCCCATGGCGTCGGCGGAGCGGATCACCGGCACCACCAGCCCCTTGGGCGCGGAGACCGCCACCGACACGTCGAGATACTGGTGGTAGACGATCTCGTCGCCTTCGATCCGAGCGTTGACCGCGGGCACGTCACGCGCCGCCAGCGCCACCGCTTTGACGAAGAAGCCCATGAAGCCGAGGCGGATGCCGTGCTTCTTCTCGAACAGATCCTTGTAGCGGGCGCGGGCGGCGATCACTTGCGTCATGTCGACGTCGTTGAAGGTGGTCAGCAGCGCTGCCGTGTTCTGCGCCTCCTTGAGCCGTGAGGCGATCGTCTGCCGCAGCCGCGACATCTTGACCCGCTCCTCGCGCCGCTCGCCGGTCGTTGCCGGGGTGGCTTGCGGCGCCGCCGCAGCAGCGGGGGGCGCGGCTTGTGGAGCCTTGGCCTGAGGCTCCGCCTTCATCGCCTGGGCAGCGGCGATCACGTCGTCCTTGGTCAGGCGACCGTCGCGGCCGGTGCCCTTGATCTTGGTCGGGTCGACATGATGCTCGAGCACCGCGCGGCGCACCGCCGGCGACATGGTCATGATGCCTTGGTCATCGCCCGACGCTTCTTCGCCAAGCCCCGCATCCGGCGCGTGCGCCGAGCCGCGAAGCTGCGGGGTCTCCCCGGCGCCGGCCGGGTTGGTCGTCGCTGCAGCCGCGTTCGTCGCTTCGGGCGAGGCAGTGGGCGCGGCTCCCGCCGCAGCGCCGTCCTCGACCCGCGCGATGACCGCGCCGACGGCCACCGTCTCGCCCTGAGCGACCAGGGCCTCACCCATGACGCCGGCCACCGGCGAGGGCACTTCGACACTGACCTTGTCGGTCTCCAGACTGGCGATCGGCTCGTCCGCGGCCACGGGCTCGCCGGGCTTCTTCAGCCATTCGGCAAGCGTGCCTTCGGTGATCGACTCGCCGAGCGCGGGCACCTTCACGTCAGTCGCCATGCAAAGTCCTTCTTACTGCGCGGCGACGGCCGCTTCGGCGCCGCTGCTATGACCGAGCGCTGCGGCGATCAAGGCGGCCTGCTCCGCCGCGTGGCGCCTGGCGAGCCCGGTGGCCGGCGAAGCGGCCGCATCGCGCCCCGCATATTGCGGACGCATGTCGCGAAAACCGGCCTCGGCCAGGCACGCCTCGAGCAGCGGCTCGACGAAGAACCAGGCGCCGTTGTTCTTCGGCTCTTCCTGTGCCCAGATCAGGTCCTGAAGCTGCGGCATGCCCTTGAGACGCCTGACCAACGGTTCCGACGGGAACGGGTAGAGCTGCTCGATCCTCACGATCTCGACGCCCAAGTCCCCCGCCGCGTCGCGCGCTTCCATCATTTCGTAGGCGAGCTTGCCCGAGCACAGAACCAGCCGCCTCGTGTCGCCCTCGGCCGGTGGACTGAGATCGGACAGGATCCGGCGGAAGTGGCTTCCGGTGAAATCCGACGCGTTCGAAACCGCGAGCTTGTGGCGCAGCAGCGACTTGGGCGTCATCAGCACCAAAGGCTTGCGGAAATCGCGCCGCATCTGCCGCCGCAGGATGTGGAAGTAATTGGCCGGGGTCGTGCAGTTGGCGACCTGGATGTTGTCCTCGGCGCACAATTGCAGGTAGCGCTCGAGCCGGGCCGAGCTGTGCTCGGGGCCCTGCCCCTCGAAGCCGTGCGGAAGCAGCATGACGAGCCCGCTGGCGCGAAGCCACTTGGCCTCGCCGCTGGCGATGAACTGGTCGATGATCGTCTGGGCGCCGTTGGCGAAATCGCCGAACTGCGCCTCCCACAGCACCAACGTGCGCGGATCGGCGATCGAATAGCCATATTCGAAGCCGAGCACGCCGAACTCCGAGAGTGGACTATCGCGCACCTCGAAGCGGCCGCCCGCCACCTCGCACAAGGGTATGTGCTTGGCGCCGCTCGCCTGGTCGACCCAGACCGCGTGGCGCTGGGAGAATGTGCCGCGGCCGCTGTCCTGTCCTGAAAGCCGCACTCCGAGCCCCTCGCGAAGCAGGCTGCCGAACGCCAGCGCCTCGGCGGTCGCCCAGTCGAAGCCTTCCCCGCTGTCGAACATCGCCTTCTTGGCGTCGAGGATGCGGTGCAGCGTCTTGTGGGCCTGGAAGTCGGGGGGAACCCTGGTGAGGACTTCGCCCAGCGTCTTCAACTCGTCTTCGCCGATCGCCGTCTCGATGTTGCGGCGGCCGAGAACCGGCTCGTCCGGCCGGCCGAGCCCGGCCCAGCGTCCTTCGAACCAATCTGCCTTGTTGGGCAGATAGGAAGCGGCCGAGGCGAACTCCTCCTCGAGATGATCGATATATGCCTTGGTGTGCGTGTCGATCCACGCCTGGTCGACCACCCCCTCGGCGATCAGCCGCTGGCCGTAGATCTGGCTGATCGGCGGGTGCTTGCGGATCGCCGCATACATTTGCGGCTGGGTGAAGCTCGGCTCGTCTCCCTCGTTGTGGCCGAAGCGCCGGTAGCACCACATGTCGATGACGATGTCGCGCCCGAACTGCTGGCGGAACTCGATCGCCAGCTTGCAACAGAAGGTCACCGCTTCGGGATCGTCGCCGTTGACGTGGAGAATCGGCGCCTGGACCGACTTGGCGATGTCCGAAGGATAGGGCGAGGAGCGCGCGAATTGCGGCGAGGTGGTGAAGCCGACCTGGTTGTTGATGATGAAGTGGATCGTGCCGCCGGTGCCGTAGCCCGGCAGGCCCGAGAAGCCGAGGCATTCGGCGACCACGCCCTGGCCGGCGAAAGCGGCGTCGCCGTGGAGCAGGATCGGAAGCACGGTCTTGCCATGCTTGTCGCCCCTGGCGGTCATCACTGCGCGGGCTTTCCCGAGCACGACCGGGTCGACCGCCTCAAGGTGCGACGGGTTGGGGAGGAGCGACAGATGCACCTTGTTGCCGTCGAACTCGCGGTCGCTCGACGTGCCGAGGTGATATTTGACGTCGCCCGAGCCGCCCACGTCGGCCGGGTTGGTGGCGCCGCCCGCGAACTCGTGGAAGATCGCCCGATACGGCTTGCCCATAACATTCGACAGGACGTTCAGTCGGCCGCGGTGGGCCATTCCGACGGCGACCTCGGTGACGCCGTACTGGCCGCCATATTTGATCACCGCCTCGAGCGCGGGGATGGCGCTTTCGCCGCCGTCGAGCCCGAACCGCTTGGTGCCGACATATTTGCGGGCGAGGAATTTCTCCCACTGCTCGCCCTCGATCACCTTGGTGAGGATCGCCTGCTTGCCCTCGGGCGTGAAGCTGATCGCGGCGTCCTTGCCCTCGATGCGCTCCTGCAGGAAGCGACGCTCCTCGAGGTCATTGATGTGCATATATTCGATACCGACGCTGCCGCAGTAATTGGCCTGCAGCACCGCCACGATCTCGCGCACGCTCGCCTGCTCGAAGCCGAGCACGCCGCAGACGTAGACGGGACGGTCAAGGTCGGCCTCGATGAATCCATGATAGGCCGGCGTCAGATCGGCCGGCAGCTCGCGATGGGTGAGCCCCAGCGGGTCGAGCTTGGCCGCGAGATGTCCGCGCACCCGATAGGTGCGGATCAGCATCATCGCCCGGATGCTGTCGTCCGCGGCGCGCTGGACGGCCGCCGGGTCGGCGCCTGCGGCCGCCGCCTTGCCCTTCGCCGCGGCAGCGACCTTCTCGATCACAGCCTCGGTCGGATCGAGCCCGAGATTGAGATCGTCGAGCTCGGCAAGCGGCCAGTTCGGCCGCGCCCAGCTTGGCCCCGCCTCCGTCTCGTCTCGTCCGGTCAGGTAATCCATCTTGGCTTCCCGCGCCCCGCGAAGTCGGGGCTCGCGTCTCTAACGGTTCAAAAGCTCTTTCAGCGTCGTGCCAAGCTCAGATGGGCTCGGGGAGACGGTAATTCCAGCCGCCTCCATCGCCGCGATCTTGTCCTCGGCGCCGCCCTTGCCGCCAGAGACGATCGCACCGGCATGGCCCATGCGCCGGCCCGGCGGAGCGGTGCGCCCGGCGATGAAGCCGACCGTGGGCTTGCTGCGCCCGCGCTTCGCCTCGTCCGCCAGGAATTGCGCCGCATCCTCCTCGGCCGAGCCGCCGATCTCGCCGATCATGATGATGGACTTGGTCTCGTCGTCGGCGAGGAACAGCTCCAGCACGTCGATGAAGTTGGTGCCGTTAACCGGGTCCCCGCCAATGCCCACGGCGGTGGTCTGGCCAAGCCCTTCGTTGGTGGTCTGGAACACCGCCTCGTAGGTCAGTGTCCCCGAGCGGCTGACGACGCCGACGCTGCCCTTCTTGAAGATGTTGCCGGGCATGATGCCGATCTTGCACTCGTCGGGGGTGAGCACGCCCGGGCAGTTCGGCCCGATCAGCCGCGACTTGGAGCCGACCAAAGCGCGCTTGACCTTGACCATGTCGAGCACCGGTATGCCCTCGGTGATGGTGACGATCAGCGGCACCTCCGCGTCGATCGCCTCGAGGATCGAGTCGGCGGCGAAGGGCGGCGGCACGTAGATGACGGAGGCGGTGGCGCCGGTCTTCTCGACCGCCTCGGCGACGGTGTCGAACACCGGCAGGTCGAGGTGGGTGGTCCCGCCCTTCCCCGGCGTCACGCCGCCGACCATCTGCGTGCCGTAGGCGAGCGCCTGTTGCGTGTGAAAGGTGCCGGTCTCGCCGGTCATGCCCTGGGTGATGACCCGCGTGTTGCGGTCGACGAGAATGCTCATGCCAGGCTCTCGTCGATCTGCTTGCAGGCCACCAGCAACTCCTTCACCGCATCGACGCTGACGTCGAAATTCTGCTGCGCCGTCTCGTCGAGCGCGATCTCGACGATCCGCTCCACGCCGCCGGCGCCGATCACCACCGGCACGCCGACATAAAGATCGTCGACGCCGTACTGGCCGGTCAAATGCGCCGCGGCCGGAAGCACGCGCTTTTTGTCCCGCAAATAGCTCTCGGCCATGGCAATCGCGCTTGCGGCCGGCGCGTAATAGGCACTGCCGGTCTTCAATAGCGCGACGATTTCGCCGCCGCCGCCGCGGGTGCGCTTGACGATCGCGTCGATCCGCTCCTGCGTCGACCAGCCCATCTTGACGAGGTCGGGGATGGGGATTCCGGCGACGGTCGAATATTGAACGATCGGCACCATCGTGTCGCCGTGGCCGCCGAGCACGAATGCGGTGACGTCCTCGACGCTCACCTTGAACTCCTCGGCGAGGAAGTGGCGAAACCGCGCGCTGTCCAGCACGCCGGCCATGCCGACGACGCGTTCGTGCGGCAGGCCGGAGAACTCGCGCAGCGCCCACACCATGGCGTCGAGCGGGTTGGTGATGCAGATCACGAAGCTGTCCGGCGCATGGGCCTTGATGCCCTCGCCCACCGCCTTCATCACCTTGAGGTTGATGCCGAGCAGATCGTCGCGGCTCATCCCCGGCTTGCGCGGCACGCCGGCAGTGACGATGCAGACGTCCGCCCCCGCAATGTCGGCATAGTCCGACGTGCCCCGGAGCGTCGCATCATAGCCGTCGACCGGCCCCGCCTGGGCGATGTCGAGCGCCTTTCCCTGGGGCACGCCTTCGGCGATGTCGAACAGGACGATGTCGCCAAGCTCGCGCATTGCCGCAAGGTGGGCGAGGGTTCCGCCGATCATTCCGGCGCCGATCAGCGCAATTTTGCGTCGAGCCATGAGGCCGCTTTATACCTTTCTAAGATGTCGGCCGCCGCCGATGGGTCGGCAGCCTGAAGAGCGCGGCGCCCGCTTAGCGGCATGGCCTGCAAGGGGCAACCGCCGCTCTGCCGCTCAACCCGGATGCGGAGCCGCGCGGGCGTGCCGGCGCAGTGGAAACTGAACGCGTTCGTCAGAGCGGGTTCATTGCGGCGCGGCTAGAGACAATGGCCTCATCCGCGTGGCCCCGCGGCCACGTTGTTGACCCAGATCCTGCCCGCGGGCCTCCAGGGCCGGCCGCAGGTGTCGGGAACGGCCGTGCGTACAGCCCCCTGTCGCACGGCCGTTTTTCAGTGGCCGGCGCCAGGTCGCTCAGAATGCCTTGCGGAACTCCAGTCGCACCAGCCGCCCCACCGGGTCGCGATAGGCTTGCTGATAGCCAAGCGGGGTTTGTCCCCGCGAATCCCGCACCCGCTCGCGAGCATTGGTGATGTTGACGATGTCGAGGCTGAGCCGCGTCCCCTGGAGCCAGGATGCCGAAGGGAGCAGCCGCCCGCCCTCGACGAAGCCGCGCAGGCCCAGCGTAGTGAGGGGGGAGAAGCGCAGCACGTCGGTCGCCGCCCCCTCGCCGAGGCTGAGGAAGCTTGCGCTGCGATGCTGGCCGATAAGCCGAAGCCCCAGCCCGCGCTCGGCATAGCCCAATGTAAAATCGAGCTCGTGCCGCGGCCGGCTTCCGCCGATCGCGAGCCCGCCCCTCGACAGGAGGTCGACGCGCGGCCCGCCGTCGCGGATCTCCACCACGCCCTTACGCAGCCAGTTGTGCGCTAGGTTGAGCTGAAGCCGCGCGCCCTTCTCCCCGCTGCCGAGCGGCAGCTCGAGTTCGGCGCTCGAGCGCAGGCGCTCCTCGCTCTGCCGAGCGAAGCTGATCGGCCGCACGTCGACCTGCAGCAACCTTCCGCCGGCGTCCCGAACGAACCGCTCGGGGAAGGCAAGCAACAGCAGGCCGCTGCTCGCCGACAGGCTGGTGACAAGGTCCCTTGTGCCTGTGCTCGAATATTCGGCGGTGATCGACAGCGGCAGCTTGCGTAGCGGCTTCAGCTGCATCGACAGGCGACGGCTGGCGCCGCGCTGCGCACCGAGCGCGGGGTTGCCGCCGGCGATTTCCAGCACGTCCACGGTCTCGCCGCTCAGCGGGTCGACCTGGCGAACGCCCGGGGTGGTGAGCAACGGGTCGGCGATCAGGCCGACGGCCGGCGGAGTGCGGCCAGCGCTAATGGAGCCGGCGAGCCGCAGCCAGTCGGCAGGCTGCCAATGCAGCGACACAGTGGCATTGGTGAGCGTGCCGATGCGGCTGACGCGGCTGCGCGACAGTGCGAGCCCGGCGCCGAACTCGCCGAGCGGCGCCAGCACGCCCGCCGCGGCACTGGCGATCGGCACCTGCAAGGCCGCGCCGAGCTCGCGATTCCACTGCACGAAGGCGGTGCCATCGCCCGTGATCGAGTCGCGATTGAGCGCGGTGCGGACGGTCAGGCTGAGCGGACCTGCGGGAAGCTGGGCCAGCGGCCCGGTCGCGCTGAGTTCGCTGCCCGCATTGCCGAGGATGGCCAAGGTGCGCGTGCCGCCGCTGCTCAGCTCAGCCGCGCCGAGACCTCGATCGGTAACCGTGCTTCGCCGCTGCCGGCTGAGCGCGCCGTTGAACGTCACCAGCCACTCGCCGAGCTCGGTGTCGAGCTGCAGGTCGAGCGCGGCGCCGCGGCTGCGGCTGCGCTGCTCCAGCGCGCCACCTGCGGGATCGAGGCCGAGACCGGCGCGGGTGCTGCCGCTGCTCAGCCGCGCGCTGAGGGACGCATCGACGGCGGCTGCGATTCGGTCGGCGCCGGACAGCCGGAGCTCGCTGCTGTCGAGCCTCGGGCGGAGGGTACGCACCCGTGCAAGGCCGGGTGGGGCGCCAGCGGGCTGGTCGAGGTCCCGGTCGCTTTCCCTGATGGCGCCGTCGCTGCGCGTGCGGAGTGCTACGCTGATCCGCCGCGGCCGCCGGATGTCGGTGAAGCTGAGTTCCCCGCTGCGGCTGTTGGCACCGCCATCGGTGGCGGTGGCCGTGGAGGCGCGTCCGGCGACGGTGCGGGCCTGCGGCTTGAGGACGATGTTGTACAGGCGCTGGCTGGCCGATGCGCCGAA
>DATLFV010000109.1:0-20305 GCA_035540875.1 Sphingomicrobium sp.
GATGGGCATCTACCGCACGCCTTATGAGCGGTTCGGCCAGCTCAGCTACGAGATGTGGCGGGCGGCGCGACTGGTGATCGACACCGGGCTGCATCGCTACGGCTGGTCGCGCCAACAAGCGATCGACTATCTCGGCAGCCATACGGCGCTGTCGAGCCATGAGGTTGAGACCGAGGTCGACCGCTACATCAGCTGGCCGGGGCAGGCCTTGTCCTACAAGCTTGGCGAGCTGACGATCCGGCGCCTGCGCGCCGAGGCGGAGCGTGAGCTTGGGCCGAAGTTCGACATCAAGGCCTTCCACGACACGTTCCTGGCCATGGGCGCGGTGCCGCTGTCGGTGCTCGAGGAGCAGATGCGCGAGTTCATCCGCAAGGAGGCGGCGAAGCCGGCGAGGGCGGGGTAAATCGAGAGGGGGCGCGGAGTAGCCGCCATGTCTGCTTTGGGTGGAAAGCAGATTAGTCGCCCTAAAAAGGAGAAGGAGGGAGCATCCAGAATGTACGTTCGGCGTAGCAATGTTGAACCTGGTCGATCGGCTCGGGCCCTTGGATTGTCCACCACCAGCGGTGGGAGCGAATCTCCAATCGGAACTTCGTGGCGCCGCACTCCAGCAAGCGTTCTACTTCCACATCAAATGGGGGACCTTGGGAGACTAGCTCCATGGGTTCAGCGGCAGGCTTAAACGGCCTCTCTGACTTCAACGCATTGCCCGTTAGCAATCCTGCGTTAGCGAGCGCCGCGCCGATCGCACAGCCAACGAGCAGACTTCTGTTCACCAATCGGGAAGATGAACAAGTACTCCTTCGTTCGCAATAGAGGCAGGCGAACGCGAGCGATCTAATAACCGCGATGGGTCGGAATCAGACTGAGAATGGCCTAAGCCGCCGCAGCTCTCCCGCTCGCCACGTAAGCGTCGACGTTCTTCGCCAGCACGTCCATCGGCACGTTGCCGCCGAGCACCACCGCGTCGTTGAACGCCTTGAGGTCGAAGCGCGGCCCGAGCGCCGCCTTGGCCCTGTCGCGCTGGCGGTTGATCTCCTGGTGGCCGACCTCGTAGCCGAGCGCCTGGGCGGGCCAGCTGGCGTAGCGGTCGACCTCGCTCGCATTCTCGTCGCCGACCGCCTGCAGGAAATAAGCGCGGGCCTGCTCTCGGCTCCAGCGCTTGTGGTGGAGGCCGGTGTCGACGACCAGGCGCGCGGCGCGGAAAGCAATCGAGTTCAGGTAGCCCAGCCGCCCGACCTCGAAGCCCTGATAGACGCCGAGCTCGTCGGCAAGCTGCTCGGCATAGAGCGCCCAGCCCTCGGAATAAGCGTTGAACGCCAGCAGGGTGCGCACCAGCGGCAGCTTGTTGGCATATTCGCCCTGCCAGACGTGGCCGGGGATCGCCTCGTGATGGGTGAGGCTCGGCAGATCGTAGCGGGTGTGCTCGAAGCCCGGCTTGAGGTTGATCCAGAACTTGCCGGGGATGGTGCCGTCGATCGAGCCGGCGCCGCCATAGGCGCCGGGCGCGCCGGGCTCCTCCTCCGGCGGCAGGCGGCGGACCTCGACATTGCCGGCGACGAGCGTGTTGAACGCCTGCGGCATCTTGGCGCGGATCAGCGCCAGCCGTTCCTGGATGAAGGCCATGACATCGGCGCGACCCTTGTCGTTGTCGGCGAAGCGGTAGCGCGGGTCCTTCTGCAGCGCCTGCATGCGCGCGCCGACGCTGCCCCGCGTGTAGCCGATGCTCCTCAGGATCGTGTCCATCTGCGCGTGGAGGCCGCGCAACGTGTCGATGCCGAGCTGGTGGATCTCGTCCGGGCCCATGCTGGTGGTGGTCGAGGCCTTGACCGCCCAGCGATAATATTCGGTGCCGTTGGGGCGGGCCCACATGCCCGGTTCGTTCTTCGCCATGCCGCGTTGGAGCGTGAGCTCGGCGATCTGCCGCTCGAGCGCGGGGACGACCTCGCGCTCAACGATCGGACGGGCGCGTCCCGCCCAGTCGCCGGCGATGCCCTTTTCGCGAGTGCGGCGCGCAAGGGATTCGACCAGGCCGCCGCCCTTGCGTGCGCCCTCCGCCGACTGGCGCAGCTGGCCGAGCGCCTTGTCGATCAGGAAGGCGGGCGGAATCAGTCCCTTGTAGCGGGCCATGATGACGCGGCCGAGCTCGTTATCGAGCTGCCTGGGGTAGGATGCGAGCCGCGCCAGATAGGCCTCGGCATCGGCGGCGTCGTTGATCTGGTGCTCGGAATCGAGGAAGCGCGGCACGTCGAGATAGGCGCCGACGTTCTGGATGACGACATAGGGCGTATTGCGCCAGCCGCCGACCGCCACGTCGCCATAAGGCAGCTGGAAGCCTTCCAGCGCGGTGGCATAGGCGCTTCGCACCACCTCGATGCTGGTGCGGGTGGAATGCGAGACGCGCGACGTGTCGATCGCCTGCGCGCGCGAGAGGTCGGCGCGGAGGATCTGCGCGAGGCGCTGCTGGCCGATCCCGGAGCGGTCGGTGAGCATCGAGCGCAACGGCGCCCGCGCACCCTTGTCGATGCCGAGGGTGGTCGCGCTTTCGGGCGTTTGCCACAGCAAGTTCTCGGCGATGGAGTCGAGCAAGGCGGT
This sequence comes from Sphingomicrobium sp., assembly GCA_035540875.1. GTDB lineage: Bacteria > Pseudomonadota > Alphaproteobacteria > Sphingomonadales > Sphingomonadaceae > Sphingomicrobium. The sequence goes on from DATLFV010000109.1 coordinate 2,593, forward strand.
GGCCTGCGCCTCACTGCTCTGAGCGAAGGCGGGAGAGGCCAGTGGCAGCGCAGCAGTCGCGGCAAGCCCGGCGAGCGCTTCTCGGCGCGAGATGTGAGGTGCGAACAAGGGCGGCTCCAATGTCACGCGGGGGGAAGGATGCGCTCCGTCTCCACCGTCAGGCAATTGCCGTCAACGCCGGAGATCCTGACCTTCTCGCCGGCGGCCGCAGGACCGCCGCGCGCGCTCCACTCGCTGTCGCCGACCCGGACGCGGCCCCCGTGCTCGTCGACCGCCTGGACCACCGTCACCACCTTGCCGATCAGCCGGCCGGTGCGGTCGTTGAGCAAGGCATCGCTGACCGGTTCGTCCTCGACCGCGTAAAAGCGGCGGCCGATCATCACCGCGATGACGCTGTAGAGCGCGAACAAGGCGAGCTGCGAGGGAAGGCCGAGGTCGAACAGCAAGGTGAACAGCCCGGCCGCAATCGCCGCGGCGCCGATGAAGATCAGGAAAAAGCCCGGAGCCAGCAGCTCGGTGGCGAGCAGCAGCACGCCGCCGATCATCCACAGCCAGCCGGGCTGGAGATCGTCGAGCATCAGCCTTCGACCCGCGGCACGCCGGGAAGGGCAGGCGGCGCACCGCGCCGTGCGACTGCCTCGCGCTTGGCCTTTGACTGCGCGTCGCCGCCGCCCTTGTTCTCGTCCCCGCCGAACACCTCGCGCGCCAGCTCGCCGATGCCGCCCAGGGTCCCCATCAGCTGGGTGGCCTCGACCGGGAAGAGGATGGTCTTGGCGTTGGGCGAGGTGGCGAACTTGCCGAGCGCCTCGACATATTTCTGGGCAACGAAATAGTTGATCGCCTGTCCGCTGCCGCTTTCGATGGCGTCGCTGACTGCCTTGGTCGCTGCCGCCTCGGCCTCGGCCGAGCGCTCACGCGCCTCCGCTTCGCGGAAGGCGGCTTCCTTGAGACCCTCGGCCTGCAGGATCTTGGCCTGCTTCTCGCCCTCGGCGCGGAGGATCTCGGACTGGCGCATCCCTTCGGATTCAAGGATCGCGGCGCGCTTTTCGCGCTCCGCCTTCATCTGCCGCGTCATCGCATTGACGATGTCCTGGGGCGGGCGAATGTCCTTGAGTTCGACACGGGTGATCTTGATCCCCCACGCCTCGGTCGCATGGTCGACCACCGCGAGTAGCCGGGCATTGATCTCGTCACGCTTTGACAGGGTCTCGTCGAGGTCCATCGAGCCCATCACGGTGCGAAGGTTGGTCGTCGAAAGCGCCAGGATCGAAGGATAGAGGTCACTGACCTCGTATGCTGCCTTGGCCGCGTCGAGCACCTGGAAGAAGACGACCCCGTCGACCGCCACCATGGCGTTATCCTTGGTGATGATCTCCTGCCCCGGAATGTCGAGCACCTGCTCCATCATGTTGATCTTGTGCCCGACCCGATAGAAGAAGGGCGGCACGAAGTTGAACCCGGGCTGGGCGACGCGGGTGAAGCGGCCGAAATGTTCGATTGTGTAGCGATAGCCCTGGCGGACGATCTTGACGCCCATCATCACGAACAGCAGCGCCAGAACCGCAATGGCAATCATGAAAGTCGTCAGCATGGTCTTCCCCGCAGGCTTGGACGTGCCGCATGATGGAACGATGAGCGCCCCAGCGGAAGGAAAATCGGCATGAGCGTGGACCTGTTCGCGGTGCGCTCGATCCTGTTCCTGCCGGCGTCGAACCCGCGGGCGATTGCCAAAGCACGGGCCTCGGCTGCCGACCTCGTGGTGCTCGACCTCGAAGATGCGGTCAAACCGGCCGACAAGAGTGCGGCGCGGGCCGCCGCGGTGGAGGCGGTGAGCGGTGGCTGGCCGATGCCGGTCGCGATCAGGGTTAACGGCTTCGGTACCGCCTGGCACGATGATGACGTGGCGGCGGTGGCGTCGTCGGCCGCCGCCATTGCCGTCCTGCCGCGCACGCGCTCGGCGCGCGAGGCGAGCGCCGCGAGGGAAAAGCTCGGCAAGACCCTGCTGGCGATGGTCGAGACCGCGGCCGGGGTGCTGGCGGCTGCGGAGATCGCCCACGAGGCGTCGGCGCTGGTCGCCGGGACCAACGATTTGTCGGCGGACCTTCGTCTGCCGCCGGGTGCCGGACGCGCGCCGTTGCAGACCGCGCTGCAGATGATCGTGCTTGCCGCCCGCGCCGCCGGCATTGCTGCGTTCGACGGCGTGTTCAATCGCCTCGACGACGCGGCGGGCTTCGTTGCCGAAGCGGCCGAAAGCCGCCGCCTCGGGTTCGACGGCAAGAGCCTGATCCACCCCGACCAGATCGCGCCGTGCCATTCCGCCTTCGCCCCGGCCGAAGCCGAACTCGACCGCGCCCGCCGCCTTCTGGAGGCCGCGACCGGCGGCGCCGAGCGCTTCGAGGGCGAGATGGTCGAGCGGATGCACGTCGAGGCGGCGCGCCGGCTCGTTGAACGCGGGCGAACCTAGCCGCCCTTGGCGAATCGCGCCTGCCCTGCCATGGGCCGATATGGCTGAACTCAACGATACATCCGACATCCCGCTGGGCCTCACCTTCGACGACGTCCTGCTGCAGCCGCTGGAAAGCAATGTGCTTCCCAGCCAGGCGGAGACCCGGACCCGGCTGACCCGCGAGATCCCGCTCAACATTCCCTTGCTGTCGGCGGCGATGGACACGGTGACCGAGGCCGACATGGCAATCGCGCTGGCCCAGCTCGGCGGGATCGGCGTGCTTCACCGCAACCTGTCGGTCGAGCAGCAGGCGGCGGCGGTGCGGGCGGTCAAGCGGTTCGAGAGCGGCATGGTCGTCAACCCGATCACCATGACCCCCGACCAGACGCTCGCCGAGGCGCTGGAGCTGATGCACTCCCACCGCATCAGCGGCATTCCCGTGGTCGAGAAGTCGGGCCGGCTGTGCGGCATCCTCACCAACCGCGACGTGCGTTTCGCCGAGAACCCGCGCCAGCCGGTGAGCGAATTGATGACGCGCGACAATCTGGCGACGGTGCCGATCGGCACCAGCCAGCAGGAGGCGCAGCGCATCCTCCACCAGCGGCGCATCGAGAAACTGCTGGTGGTCGACGAGGCCATGCATTGCGTCGGCCTGATCACCGTCAAGGACATCGAGAAATCCGTGGCCGCGCCCAATGCCACCAAGGACGGCGAAGGGCGGCTTCGGGTCGCTGCCGCCACCACCGTCGGGGACCCGGGCTTCGCGCGCTCGGAGGCCCTGATCGAGGCGGGCTGCGACTGCATCGTGATCGACACCGCCCACGGTCACAATCAGGACGTCGGCCGCGCCGTCGAGCGGGTGAAGGCGCTGTCCAACTCGGTCCAGGTCATCGCCGGCAACGTCGCGACCGCCGATGCGGCGCGGGCGCTGGTCGATGCCGGCGCCGACGCGGTGAAGGTCGGCATCGGCCCGGGTTCGATCTGCACCACGCGCATCGTCGCCGGCGTCGGCGTGCCGCAGTTGACCGCAATCATGAACGCCGCCTCGGCGGTGCGCGACAGCGGCGTGCCGGTGATCGCCGACGGCGGCATCCGCACGTCTGGAGACATCGCCAAGGCGCTTGCCGCGGGCGCCTCGACGGTGATGGTGGGATCGCTGCTCGCCGGCACCGAGGAAGCCCCGGGCGAGACCTTTCTCTACCAGGGCCGCAGCTACAAGAGCTACCGCGGCATGGGGTCGGTCGGGGCCATGGCCCGCGGCTCGGCCGACCGCTATTTCCAGCAGGACATCAGGGACCATCTCAAGCTGGTGCCGGAGGGGATCGAGGGCCAGGTGCCGTACAAGGGTCCGGTCCGCGAGATCGTTCACCAACTGGTCGGCGGCGTGAAGGCGGCGATGGGCTACACCGGCTCGCGCACCATCGCCGAGCTCCAGGCCCGCGCGCGCTTCGTGCGGATCACCAACGCCGGCCTGTCGGAAAGCCATGTCCACGATGTCGCCATCACCCGCGAGGCGCCCAACTATCCGACGCGCTAGCCCGTGACGCCCGCGGCGCGGCTCCAGGCGGCGATCGAGATCCTCGACGAGGTGGTTGCCGCCGCGCACGGCGACGGCCCGCCGGCCGACGTCCTCGTCACCCGCTACTTCAAGACCCGGCGCTATGCCGGCTCCAAGGACCGCCGCGCAGTCCGCGAGCTGGTGTTCCGCGCCATCCGCCGGGCGGCCGAGCGGCCCGCCGGCGGGCGCTCGGCAATCCTGGGCCTGGCCGACGAGGAGCCGGCGCTGCGCGCGCTGTTCGGCGAGCCGCGCGGACCCGAAGCGCTGGCGCAGGATGAAGCGGCGGCCGAGGCGGGGCATGTGCCGGGCTGGCTGGTTGCCGAACTGTCGCCGCTGGTCGGACCGGATGAATGGCCCGCCTTGCTCGAGCGCGCGCCGCTCGACCTGCGCGTCAACGCCGCCCGCGCCAGCCGAGACCGGTTGGCGGCCGACTTCCCGGGCGCCGAGCCGACGGCGATCAGCCCCTGGGGGCTGCGTCTGCCGCCCGACAGCCGCATTGATGATCACCCCGCCTTCGCCGCGGGCCTGGTCGAGGTTCAGGACGAAGGCAGCCAGCTCATTGCGCTCGCCTGCGGCGCGGGAGGCGGCGCGCGCGCGCTCGATCTGTGTGCCGGCGCAGGGGGCAAGGCGCTGGCGATCGCCGCGGCCTGGCCGGATGCGGAAGTCCTCGCCACCGACACCAATCGCGCGCGGCTTGCAAACCTGCCGCCTCGAGCCGAGCGCGCGGGAGCCACGATCCAGGTCCGGCTGCTCGATGGGGGCCGCGAGGCGGAGGGGCTTGCCGATCTGGCCGGCAGCTTTGACGTGGTGCTCGTCGATGCCCCCTGTTCGGGGAGCGGGACGTGGCGTCGCAATCCGGAAGGGCGCTGGCGCCTTACACCCGACCGGCTCGACCGGCTGGTGGCGCTGCAGGAGCGGTTGCTAGGCATTGGCGCGACGATGGTCCGGCCCGGCGGCAGCCTGGTCTATGCCGTGTGCTCGCTGCTCTCACGCGAAGGGGCGAGGCAGGTCGCCGCCTTCCTGGAGCGCCGTTCATCCTGGGTTGCTGAGGGAGCCCCTATCCCCGCCGGGCGTTTGGATGGTGCGGGCCGGCTGCTGACTCCGGGCCGCGATGCCACCGACGGCTTTTTCATCGCGCGCCTCGGCGCGCCGTGCTAAGCGGGCGGAGAGGGACTGGAGAGGGTGATGCGAGTGTTGCACCGTGCGCTGATCATCGGAATTGCCGGAGCCATGCTTGCGGCGCCGGTTGCCGGCCAGAAGGCCGATGACCAGCTTCACCCCAGGTCCGTCCAGCTGTTGCGCGAAGGCGAGGCGCTGATCGCCGCCGGCAAATATATCGAGGCCGACGATGCGCTGGAGGCGGCGCTGGTGATTGATCCGCGCAACCGCGCGGCGTTCGTCGCCATGGCGCGGGTCGCGCACAAGCAGAAGCTCTATGGGCAGGCGATCCGCTTCACCAACAAGGCGCTGCTGCTCGAACCGACCGACCGCCAGGCGATCGCCGTCCAGGGCGAGGCGATGGTGGAGCTCGGCGCGCTGCCGCGCGCCCGCGACAATCTCGCCAAGCTGCAGAAGCTCTGCCCCACCGGCTGCCCCGAGCTGGCGGCGCTGAACGGTGCGATCACCCGCGGCCCGACCATCGTCGCGGCTCAGGCGAAGCCCGCCGTCAAGACTACGAACTAGCTCAGGGCCAGGGCGAGCCGGACCCACGCCTCCACCGGCAGCGTCTCAGCGCGTCGCGCCGGGTCGATTCCCAGCGCCTCCAGCGCTTCGAGGGCTCCAGGGACGGCCTTGAGGCTCGACCGCAGCATCTTGCGGCGCTGCCCGAAGGCGGCTTCCGTCAACCGCTCCAATGTCGCCGGCGAAACTCCTTCCGGAGCGTCCCCTGGGACGATGTGGACGACAGCCGAGGTCACTTTGGGCGGCGGCACGAAGGCGGAGCGGTTGACGGTCATCGCGATGCGCGGCCGCGAGCGCCATTGCGCGGCGATCGACAGGCGCCCGTAATGCTCGCTGTTGGGGCTGGCGACGATGCGCTCCGCGACTTCCTTCTGGAACATCAGGGTGAGCGACGCCCACCACGGCGGCCAGTCGCCGCCGAGCCAGCGCAGCAGCAAAGCGGTGCCGACATTGTAGGGCAGGTTGGCGACGACGTGAGCGCCGTCTCCGGCTTCGGCGCTCTCGTCGACGGCAAGGGCGTCGGCCTCGATTACCCGCAGGCGCTGGGCAAAAACCTGTTCGAGCTCGGCAAGCGCCGGCAGGCAGCGCCGGTCGCGCTCCACCGCCACGACACTGGCCCCAGCTTCCAGCAACGCCCGCGTAAGGCCGCCGGGGCCCGGCCCCACCTCGTATACCGAGGCGCCCTCGAGCGGTCCCGGAACGGCGGCGATCCGCGCCAGCAACTGTCGATCGAGGATGAAATTCTGGCCGAGCGCCTTGTTGGCCTGGAGCCCGTGGCGGGCGATGACCTCGCGGAGCGGCGGCAGGCTCACAGGCCGGGCAGCGGCCCGTGCATTGCCCGCTGCGCAGCGCAGCCCGCCGCCATGCGGATCGCCGCCGCCATTGCCCGCGGATCGGCCCGGTCCTGCCCGGCGATGTCGAAGGCGGTGCCGTGGTCCGGCGCAGTGCGAACCACCGGGAGCCCGAGCGTCACGTTGACTCCGCACTCGAAGTGGAGCGCCTTCAGCGGGATCAGCGCCTGGTCGTGGTACATGCACAACGCCGCATCGTAGCGGGCCCGCGCGCTGTCATGGAACATAGTGTCGGCCGGGTAGGGGCCGGTGACCCGCCAGCCTTCCGCGACGAGGGTTGCGATCGCCGGAGCGATGATGTCGATCTCCTCGCGGCCGAGCGCTCCGCCTTCGCCGGCGTGAGGGTTGAGGCCGGCCACGGCGAGCCGCGGTTCGGCGATGCCGAAGTTGCGCTGCAGCCCGCGCAGCACCGAGCGTGCACGCGATTCGATCAGGCTGCTGCTCAGCAGCTCCGGAACGCGTGCAAATGGAACATGGGTAGTCACCGGCACGGTGCGCAAAGTGGGCCCGGCCAGCATCATCGCGACGTTCCCGCTCGCGACACCGCAGCGCTCGGCGACGAACTCGGTCTGGCCCGGGTGGGAAAAGCCGATCGCGTAGAGCTGCTCCTTGGCCACGGGGCCGGTGACCACCGCCGACGCCGAGCCCGAGCGCGCGAGGCCGACGGCTATTTCCAACGAGTCCAGCGAGCAATGGGCGCCCGCCATGCTCGGATGCCCGGGCAGGTCAGCCTCGGCCGCCGCAAGCTGCAGCAGGGGCAGGCCGACGTCGAAGGCGGCGTCGGCTTCCCGCGGATCGTCGATCGCGGCGACCGGGCCGTCCCACACTGCGCCCAGGGAGCGCTGGTCGCCGATGGCGACGAACGGCGGCAGCCCAAAGGCAGCGCGCGAATCCCAGCACTTGGCGATCACCTCGGGCCCGATTCCCGCCGGGTCGCCTAGCGATACGGCGATCGGCGGCGGGGAGGCGGCTGGCATGCCGGCGGATCCTAGCGGAACTCGATCACCGCATCACGGCGCAGGTCGCGCAGGTACCGGCGGGCGCGCAGGTTGACCCTTTCCTCGTTGAGCTGGCTGTAGACCTCGTCGAACGTGGGCTCGGTCGGGCTGACCTCGTCCCGGCCGCAGATCACGAGGATTCGCACGCCCTCCTCGATCGAGCCGAACGGCTGCGTCGCCTGCCCGACCTGCATCGGCAGCATCATCTGCTGCAGGGTGGGGGGCAGCTCGCGCAGCTTGACCTCGTCGCTCTGGACGACTTCGCCGCGGAACTCGGCGGCAATGCGCTCGGCGCCGCCGCAGCCGCCGACGTTGCGCGCTGCCGCGGCGAAGCGGGCGACGATCGGCTCGGCCTGGGCACGAGTGGTCCCCTTCGGGAAACCCACCGACACCTGCTTGAGGCTCAGCACCGCATTGCGCGGGTCGGCGGTCAGGATCTTGCGCGTGTCCTGAACGGCAATGATCGAGAAACCACCCTGGACCGGGATCGGGTTGCTGACCTCGCCCGGCGACATCGCGCGCAGTCGCGCCGCCAGCGGCTCGGGCAATTGCTCCGGCCGGACCCAGCCGAGGTCGCCGCCGACCGCCGCCGTCGAGGCCTCGGAATATTGGCGGGCATAGCCGGCAAAGGAGGCGCCGTTGCGCAGCTGCTCGAGGATCTGGTTGGCGTTGGCCAGCGCCTGCTGCTCGGTGCCGCCGACGGCCGGAAGGAAGATCTCGCCGACGCGGAATTCCTGCGTGCCCTTGGCCGCATTCATTCGGTCGAGCACCGCCTTCACTTCCTCGTCCCCGACGCTGATCGAGCTCTCGATCTTGGCCCGCTGCAGCCGCGACCAGGCAAGCTCGCCCTCGATCTGGCGACGCATGGTCCGCAGTGACGAACCGTTGGCCTGGAGCAGCGCGGCGAGCTGGTCCACGGTCTGCTTGTTCTGCGCCGCGACCCGCTCGAGCGTCCGGTCGACGTCGGCGGGCCGGATCTTGATCTCGGCGGCTTTCGCGGCCTGGATCTGCAGCGTCTCGTCAATGAGGTTGCGGAGCACCTGCTGGCGCAGGCGCTCGATCTCGTCTTCCGGGAGCCGGCCGCCGCTGGCGATGGCCAGCAGCGCGAGGCGCTGGTCGACGTCTGTCCCGGTGATCACCTCGCCATTGACGATGGCGGTTGCCTTGATGACTGAAGGCATGGTGGTGCCGAACACTTGCGGCGCATCCGGCAGCCGCAGCGACGCAGCGCTGTTCGGCCTGCCGGCGTCCTGCGCTGCTGCCGTTCCGGCGAGCGCGAGCGCGATCATAGCCGCGGCGACGCGGGTCCTGCCGGAGAAGAGTTCGTAACCTGCTACCACTCTTTGATTCCTTGCTTCTTTGGCGAAAACTGGTCGGACCGTCGTTTATCCGGCTCCGCTGAACGCAGGCTTAGCGGCCGAGACCCTTGAGGCTCAGGCGGAGCGAGAAGGTGCTGCCCTTGCGGAAGTCCCCGATCCGCTCATAGTCCCGTCGCCACGACAGGCCAAGCTCCAGGCACTCGTCCTCGTAGGCGACGCCGAGCCGGTGACGGACCGGCTCGAAGCCGTCGGCGAGCGACAACGGGTCCTCGGCCCGTCCGGTAAGGTCGAGCACGGTGGCGCCGAACAGCGACCAGTAGCGGGCGAACTTGACCCTTCCGGCAAGCCGCAGCTCTTCCTTGTCGCGAAGGTCCTCGACGAGCGGGCTGATGTCGCGGTTGAGCCGCAGATAGCCGGCCTGCACATAGGTCTCGAGCGTGCCGACGGTGAGGTCCGCCTCGCTTCGGCGGACGGCGAGATTGTCCTTGTCGATCCGGAACCGGTGGGTGAAATCGATCAGCCGCCCGTAGCGCACGCGAGTCCGCCCGACCACGTCCGAGATGCGATCGGTCAGGCCGGTTCCTTCGGGGAAGATGCCCGGGCGCTTGGAGATCCTCAAGCTCTGGCCCACGACCGAGGAGATGCTGAGGTTGGGGCGGTCGAGCGCCCATTCGATGCCGTAGGTTGCCCGCGACCCGTCCTCCCAGCGGTCGTAGCCGGGGAAGCGGTTGAGCGCGAACAAATTGCTGTCCTCGAGGTCGACCGCGCGCGCGTCCTCGTTGGGGATGTCGAGGTTTTCCGTGGGCGGGGTCAGCACCAGCTGAAGCCTCGGCATCAGCCGCTGGATGCCGCCGAACAATGGGCCGATGAACGGCCATTGCGCCTCGGCGGCAAGGGCGCCGATGCCTCGGCCATGCCAGCCGTCCTCGCCGCGATAGATGGCGACATTGGTGCTTGCGGAGTCGCTGGTGTGATAGATGTCGCCGCGCCCGAAGGCGGTCAGCAGCAGTTGCTGCCCCCAGGGGGTGAGCCGCCTCAAGTCCCAGCGGGCGCTGGCGAAGGCGCGTTGCGTATCCTGGCCGTCGATCCGCAAAATGGCGAGGCTGTTGGCCTGAAGCTCGACCTGGCCGCCGACGATCGGCGCGCCCAGGCGCCAGCGCGCATCCACCGCCGGCAATGCGATCGGGATTCTTCTCTGGACATCGTCGACCCGAAGTCCCTGGAACGCCCAGCCGGCGATGCTGACATAAGCGTCCGGGGTGATCCGCTCGGCATTGACGAAGCTGCGCAGGCGGTCGTCGCGGGTGATGTCGTAGCGGCGCGTGACGGTCTTGTCGCTCGCCACCCGGAAGGCGCTGGTGATGCTCCACAGCGGATCGAGCTGGGCGCGGCCATTGCCTTCGGCATAGCCGCGCAAGCCGCGGTCGCGCCCGGGCCTGCGCTCTGCCCGAAAGATGTTGGACGCATCGTCGATCCTGCCGTGGGTCAGGAACCCGCCGAGCTGGAAGGCGCCGATGCGGTTGAGCTGGCGGTAACGCGCCTCGATCGCCGGCAGGTTGCCGGTGTAAAGATGCGGTGTGACGGTCAGATCGCGGTTGGGCGCGAAGCGGCGATAATATGGAAATGCGATCTCGAGGCCGTTGCGGCTGGAGACGCTGATGTCCGGCACCAGCCAGCCGCTGGTGCCGCCGCTGCCGGTGCCGAGCGCGAAGATCGGCAGCAGCGGCAGGTCGATCCCGAACAATTGCAGGCGCCCGCCCTGGAACCGCACCTGGTCCCGGTCGGGGTCGTAGATCACCCGCGCCGCCGTCACCGACCAGCTCGGGCGGCGCGCGCAGCCGCTGTCGCTGGTTACGGGGCAGGGCGAGTAGATGGCATTCTCAAGCGTCGTGACATTGCCGTCGCGCGTGCCGCGCTCCGCCGCGATGCGTCCGCCGCTTTCCAGCACCACCAGCAAATTGTCGATGCTGCCGTCGCGCAGGGCCTCCGTCAGCACCACGCGCTCGCCCACCAGCCTGTCCCCCTGGGGATTGAGGACGACGACATTCCCCTCGGCCCGGACCTCGCCCGTGCGGCGGTCCCAGATCACGCGGTCGGCGGCGACGTAATTGCCGTCGCGCGACATGCGCACCGCGCCCGAGGCAGTGACGACCTCATTGTCGGTGTCGTAGCTGACCTGGTCGGCGGTGAAGCTCACCAGGTCTTCCATCGGCGGGTCGGCCACCGCAGGCGCCACCGGCTGCGCATGACCGGCAGCAGGCACAAGCAACAGCAGGGGCAATGCCGTCCACCAGGCAAATCGCACGCTCAAAAATCCGTCCCTGCCGCTCAGTCTCGCAGGCAGCCTATCGCACCTGACCGCGGCGGGGACAATCCGCGGCTGCGCGCTTTGCCTTTCGACGGCTGCGTCCTAAAGGACCGCTGGCCTCCCCGTTCAAGGAATGCGTCTTCCTATGCAGATTCGCTTTGCCGACCGTCGCCCGGACGGAGATTTTGCCTTGGTTCTGCCGGTCCCCGGCAATGACTTGCGGGCGCTCAATTCCCTCGCTGACCGGCCGACCGTCGAGGCGGCCCTGCAGCGCCAGCGCTTCGAGGGGGAAGCAGCCGCGGTGGCGGAGCAGTTCATCACCCATAACGGCCAGGTGCGCCGGCTGCTGCTGGTTGGAACCGGCACCGGCGCCGTCACCGGCGAGAATGCCGAAAAGCTCGGCAGCGCTGTTGCGGCTCGGCTGCAGACCTCGGGTGAGACGCATGCGGTGATCGACCTCACCGGCCTGGCCCTCGACCCGGAAGCGGCGGCGCGCGTTGCCCTCGGGGCTGCGCTTCGGTCGTGGCGCTACGATCGTTATCGGACCAAGCTCAAGGACAAGCAGAAGTCGACGCTTACCGACCTCACCATTGTCGGCGCTGCCAAGGGCGGCGAGCAGCGCTGGCGCGACCGGTGGCTGCCGGTGGTGCAAGGCACCGAGCTGACCCGCGAACTGGTCACCGAGCCGGCCAACATCATTTTTCCCCAAAGCTTCGTCGAGCGCTGCCGCGAGGCGGTGGAAGGCACTGGGCTCGAGATCGAGGTGCTCGGCCTCGAGCAGATGCGTGCGCTTGGCATGGGCGCTCTCCTGGGCGTCGCTCAGGGTTCCGTGCGCGAGCCCCAGCTGCTGGTGCTGCGCTGGAACGGCGGCGGCGATGCAGCCCCGTTAGCGTTCGTCGGCAAGGGCGTGACGTTCGACACCGGCGGCATCTCGATCAAGCCGGCCCAGGGCATGGAAGGGATGAAGTGGGACATGGGCGGCGCCGGCGCCGTGGTCGGAGCGATGAAGGCCCTGGCGCTGCGCAAGGCGAAGGCCAACATCGTTGCCGTCTGCGGGCTCGTCGAGAACATGCCCGACGGCAACGCCCAGCGGCCTGGCGACGTCGTCACCACCATGTCCGGCCAGACGGTCGAGGTCATCAACACTGACGCCGAAGGGCGGCTCGTCCTTGCCGACGCCATCACCTGGGTGCAGCGCGAGCACCAGCCGGCGACCATCATCGACCTTGCCACCCTGACCGGCGCGATCCTGGTTGCGCTCGGCCACGAGTTTGCCGGACTGTTCACGCCCGACGACGAACTCGCCCAGCAGCTCCTCGCCGCGAGCGACGCGTCGGGCGACAAATTGTGGCGCATGCCGCTGGCCCAATCGTTCGACCGTCTGATCGATTCGCCGATCGCCGACATCAAGAACGTCGGCCCGCGCGAGGGCGGCTCGATCACCGCTGCCCAGTTCATCCAGCGCTTCGTCGACGACGGCGTCAAATGGGCGCACCTCGACATCGCCGGCAAGGCGTGGAGCGACAAGCCTGGGACGGGCTACGACAAGGGCGCCACCGGCTTTGGCGTGCGCCTGCTCGACCAGTTCGTGGCCGACCAGCTCGAGCGTTAGCGAAGCGCCGATGCTCGTCGACTTCTACCAGCTCGGCGCCACCTCCGCCGAGCAGGTGATCGCGAGCCTTGCCGGCAAAATGCTCAGGGAAGGCGGTCGCCTGCTGATCGTCGCCGACGACGAATTGCTGCTCGGCCGCCTTGATCGACTGCTGTGGGACCAGGATGCGACCAGCTTCCTGCCGCACGCCTTGGCTGGCGGCACTGACGATGCGCGCCAGCCGATCCTGCTTTCGACCGGCACCGATGCGCCCAACCTGGCGCGCAACCTGCTGATCGCCGACGGCCTGTGGCGCGAGGCGGCGCTAACCTACGACCGCACCTTCTACCTGTTCGGCGGTGCGACGCTGGAGGGGGCGCGGCTGGCCTGGAAGCTCCTTGCCGGCCGCGAGGGGGTCGAGCGGCGCTACTGGGCAAATCAGGACGGGCGCTGGGTCCAGAACGGCTGAGGCTTGCCGCCGCCGCGCCGCGCCGCTAGGCGCTGCCGCCATTCCCACCCGCACAGCAGGAGACCGTGACCGCCATGGCCGCGACGCGCACCTTTTCGATCATCAAGCCCGACGCTACCCGCCGCAACCTGACCGGCGCCGTTACCAAGATGCTGGAGGAAGCGGGCCTCAGGGTCGTCGCCTCCAAGCGCATCCGCATGAGCCGCGAGCAGGCCGAGGGCTTCTACGCGGTCCATCGCGAGCGTCCGTTCTTCAACGATTTGGTTGCCTTCATGACGTCAGGCCCGGTGGTCGTTCAGGTGCTCGAGGGCGAGAATGCCGTGCAGCGCAACCGCGACATTATGGGCGCGACCAATCCCGAGCAGGCCGCCGAGGGCACGATCCGCAAGGCGCTCGCCGAATCGATCGAGGCGAACAGCGTGCACGGCTCGGACAGCGACGAGAATGCGCGGATCGAGATCGACTTCTTCTTCAAGCCCGAAGAGATCGTCGGCTAGGCCGACACGAACGCCGCCAGTGCCGCCGGATAGAGGCGGTGCTCGGCGGCCAGGACGCGCTGCTCGAGCCTCTGCGGAGTGTCGCCGGGCTCGATTGGCACTTCCGTCTGCGCGAGGATCTCGCCGGCGTCGACCTCCTCGGTGACGAGGTGGACCGTGCAGCCGGTCACGCTGTCGCCGGCGGCAAGCGCCCGAGCGTGCGTGTCGAGCCCGGGATATCTGGGCAGCAGTGACGGGTGGATGTTGACGATCCGCCCGCGCCAGCGCTCCACGAAGGCAGGGGAGAGCAGGCGCATGTAGCCGGCTAGCGCAACCGTGCCGACCTTGTGATCGCTCAGCGCCTCGCTGAGCGCGGCGTCGAACCGCTCGCGCGGCACCCCCTTGCTTTCCCACGTCCAGGTCGGAAGCCCGGCCTCACGCGCGAAATCGAGGCCGGCGGCATGCGGCTTGTTCGAGGCCACCAGCACCACTTGGTAACCATGGGCCTGTTCGACCAGCGCCCGCAAATTGCTGCCGCGCCCGGAGATCAGCACCGCGACCCGGCCCGGGTCAGCCATGGTGGGTCGACACCCAATCCTCCCCGGCACCCCACAGGCCCGCAGCCCCGCGCACCGTGCAGCCGCGCTCGCCCGCTTCGATGGTGCCGATGCGGTGGACCGTCTCGCCCGACGCCTCGAGCAGACTCGCGACGGCTTCGGCCTCTCCGGGCGCGACGATCGCAACCATGCCGATGCCGCAGTTGAAGGTCCGGGCAAGCTCCTGCGGCTCGAGCGAGCCGCCCTCGCGCAGCCGCTCGAAGATCGGCGGCAGCGGCCAGCTCGCAATATCAACGACGGCATGGCAGCCAAGCGGCAGAACCCGCGGAATATTCTCGATTATTCCGCCGCCAGTGATATGCGCCAGTCCCCGAATGCGTCCGCTCTGCACCAGCGGCAGCAGCGATCGAACATAGATACGCGTCGGCGTCAGCAGCTGCTCGCCGAGCCCATCCAGGACCAGGTCCCACTGCCGCTCGGCGATGATCCGCCGAACCAGCGAGAAACCATTGCTGTGCACGCCGGCACTGGCCAGGCCGAGGATGATGTCGCCGGGCGCGATCTCCGCGCCTGTGAGGACCTTGTCGCGATCCACCGCTCCGACGCAGAAGCCGGCGAGATCATAGTCGCCGGCAGCGTACATACCGGGCATTTCGGCGGTCTCGCCTCCGATGAGGGCGCAGCCGGCCTGTCGGCAGCCCTCGGCAATCGAAGCGACGACGTCGGCCGCGACCGCATTGTCGAGCTTGCCGCACGCGTAATAATCCAGGAAAAACAAAGGCTCGGCGCCCTGGACTATGAGATCGTTGGCGCACATCGCGACGAGGTCGATGCCGACGCCACCATGGCGGCCAAGCGCGATCGCCAGCTTGAGCTTGGTGCCGACGCCGTCATTGGCGGCGACCAGCAAGGGATCGACATAGCCGGCAGCCTTGAGATCGAAGAAGCCGCCGAATCCGCCGAGCTCGGCGCCCGCCCCGGGGCGCGCGGTCGAGCGGGCGAGGGGGCCGATCGCCTTTACCAGCGCGTTGCCGGCATCGATCGATACGCCAGCGTCGGCATAGGTGAGGGGCTTGGCCGTCATGGCGAGCGCGACTAGCCACATCGCGCTTGGATTTCCACGCCATTGTCGCCAAAAGCCCCGGTCAATGCTGCGCCGGCCGTTCCTTGCCCTCCTCCTGCTATTCGCTGCGACCCTCGGACTGTCGGGGGCGCTCTACGCGCAGCTCGAAAGCGCGGAGCGCGGCATCATGCCGATCGACAGCAGCGGGACGCTGGAAATCAGCGGCATCCACGTGGACGTCGGCGGCAAGACCGCCGACGAGGCGCGATACGCGGGCTGGCGGCGTGCCCAGCGCGACGGCTTCCGTGCCCTTTGGGCCAAGACGCACGGCCTGCCCATCGCGCAGGCGCCGACGCCGTCGGATTCCACGCTGGACGGGCTGGTAAGCTCGATCATCATCGAGCGCGAGCGGATCGGCCCGACGCGCTACATCGCCGACCTCGGGATCCAGTTCGACCGCGCCCGGGCGGCGGCCTTGCTCGGCATCGGCGGCGAGATGCGCCGATCGGTGCCGATGCTGCTGATCCCGGTCACGATCACGGCCGGAACCTCGACCAGCGTCGAACTGCGGAATGCGTGGCAGCGGGCTTGGGCCCAGTATCGTGTCTCCCAGAGCCCGATCGATTATGTGCGGGTGAGCGGCATGGGTGTCGACCCGCTGCTGGTCAACGCCGCGCAGGTCAGCCGTCCTGGCCGCGGCTGGTGGCGCAACATCATCGATTTCTACGGCGCCGCCGACATCCTCACGGCACAGGTGCAGGTGCATCGCCTCTATCCTGGCGGACCGGCCACGGCGCGGTTCATCGCCACGCACGGGCCGGACAGGGAACTGGTCGGCGGCTTCACCCTGACCGCGCCGAACAGCGAAGGCATGGCGGCCATGATGGCTGAAGGCGTGCGCCGGATGGACGCATTGTTCGCCTCGGCACTGGCCACTGGCCGCCTCGAGCGCGACCCGACGCTCGACATTCCCGAACCTCCGCCGGTGATCGAGGAAATTGTCGAGCCCGTCGAGGCGCCGAAGCCCGCCCCCGCCGCAACGGCGACGCCGCTGTCGGCTTTCCAGGTCCAGATCATCGGCAATAACGTCAACACCTACAATTTCGCCATGGCGCACCTGCGCACGCTCGGCGGGATCGAGAATGTGACGCCGCAGGCGATCAATCCCGGGGGGACCAGCTACGTGCTGGTCAGCTATCGCGGCAGCATCAATGCGCTCGCCTCGGCGCTGAACAGCCGCGGCTGGACGGTCGATTTCGGCGGCACCGTACTGCGCATGTCGAGTGGCTCGGGCCCGCCGCCTGCCGTGCCTCAGCCGCCGGCGCCAGCTCCGCCGCAGCCGGAGCCGCCCCCGGTTCCTGCGCAGCCACAGCCGCGCCCGGTGCCGCCGCCCGAACCGCAGCCGGACGGAGCGCAATGACGCGCGGTCCGGACCAGATCGCGCTCCCGCTCGACTGGCCCCAAAGCGAAGGCGACGCGCGGTTCATCGTTACGGACGCCAACCGCGACGCCTACGAGCACTTCCGCAAGTGGAGCATATGGCCGGTCAAGGCGACCATCCTCACCGGGCCGCGACGCTCGGGCAGGACGCTGCTTGGCCGCAGTTTTGTTGAGCGGGTCGGCGGCCGCCTGTTCGACGATGCCGAGCAGCGGGACGAGGAAGAGCTGTTCCACGCCTGGAACCAGGCGCAGGACAGCGGGCGTCCCCTGATCATGATCGCCGACCGGGTCCCGCCCGAATGGACCCCGGCCTTGCCGGACCTGAGGACGCGCCTGGCGGTGACGCCGGTGGTTCGCATCGGACTGCCGGACGATGCCCTGTTCGGAGCGCTGATCCAGCTGCTGTTTGCCGACCGCGGCCTGCACGTGCCGCCCGAGGCGCTGCGCTTCATGGTGGAACGGCTGGAACGCGACTATTGGAGCGCGGAACGGGCGGTGGAAGCGGTTGACCGCTTCGCCATCGCCGAGCGGGCGCGGGTCAGCCTGCCGACCATCCGCCGCGCCCTCGGCGAGGCGGGGCTGCTGCGCGGCGATTAGCCGCAGGAAGCGGAGAGGATGCGGTTCTGCGCGTCGAGCTTCACCGTCATCCTGTCCTCGCGATAGTCCATCGTCACCATCGTTCCGGGCGGCACCCAGCGGATCACCTGCGCTCCGGATGCGCGCTTCAGCTCGGCCTCGAGCGCATCCGACCGGGTACGGCCATGAAACCGGCTGTAGTCGCCGGACCGGCACAGCGAACCTGATTGCCCCATGACCGGTGGCTCCTCGGGCGCAGGCGGCGGCTGGGTCGCGCAAGCGGCCAGCAGGATCGGGCTCAGCAGCAGCAGCTTATGCATCGACACTCTCCTCCACAACCCGGCTCATCTTGAGCTTGCCCCGTTCGATGCCGAAGGCAAG
>DATLFV010000110.1:0-15868 GCA_035540875.1 Sphingomicrobium sp.
AGGGGGCGCCGGTGCTGCCCCCTCGATAATTCTATTGTTCCCAGCCATGAGCAGGTAGAGGCAGGCGCCCACGGCGGCTTCGGCACCCGCAGTCGCGGGATCGGTCGGGCCGCCCAGCTTGCACGAGGTCCCGTTTGAACCCGCTGTACGAGCAGATGCAGACCAGCGTGTTCGAGCGCATGTCGCTGGCCGCGGCCGAACATAATGCCGTCAACCTTGGTCAGGGCTTCCCCGATTTCGGCTGGCCAGAGGCGATTCTCGACTTCGCGGCACGGGCGCTGCGCGAGGGCTCCAACCAATATGCGCCGTCGCGCGGGCTGCCGCAGCTGCGCGCCGCCATCGCCGGCCATTACCGCCGCCACCAGGGCCTCGATCTCGACGCTTCGAATGTCTGCGTGACCAGCGGCGCGACCGAGGCGATCGCCGCGAGCCTGCTGGCGGTGGTCGAGCCAGGCGACGAGGTGGTCGTCTTCACCCCGGCCTATGATGCCTACGCGCCGCTGATCCGGCGCGCCGGCGGGACAGTCCGGGAAGTCGCGCTGCAGCCGCCGCTGTGGCGAGTGGATGGAGCGCTGCTGTGCGATGCGGTGGGGCCGCGGACGCGGGCGATCATGTTCAACAACCCGCACAACCCGACGGGGCGGCTGTTCGATGCGGGGGAGCTCGAGGCGGTTGCCGCCGTCGCCCGCGAGCACGACCTGATCGTCATCAGCGACGAGGTCTGGGAGCATGTGCTGCTGGATGGTCAAAGCTTCACGCCGTTGAGCGCGCTGCCTGGCATGGCCGAGCGGGTGATCAAGATCGGCTCGGCCGGCAAGATCTTCTCGCTGACGGGGTGGAAGGTCGGCTGGCTGATCGCCGACCCGGCGCTTGCCGGCGTCATCGCCCGGGCTCACCAGTTCCTGACCTTCGCGACCGCGCCCAACCTGCAGTCGGCGGTGGCGTTCGGCCTCGACGAAGGCGACGAATGGCTGGAGCCGATGCGGCGCCGCTTCGCCCGCGCCCGCGACCGCATGGCCGAAGGGCTGCGCGCCGCGGGATTCGCCGTGCTCGACAGCGCTTCGACCTATTTCCTGTGCGTTGACCTCGCCGCGTCGGGCATCGCCGCCGATGACGAGACGTTCGCTGCTTCGGCAGTCGCCGAGGCCGGTGTCGCCGTCGTGCCTTTGTCGCCGTTCGCCGAATCCGATCCGCCGCGCCACATGATCCGCTTGTGCTTTGCCAAGCGCGACGAGACGATCGATGGCGGCGTTGCGGCGCTGGCACGGGCACGGGACATGTCGGCATGAGCCCGGCCGAAGAGGCCCGGCAGCTGCTCGAAAGCTTCGGCATCGAGAGCAGCGGCGATCTTGCGAGTTTATCGCCGATCGACGGCCAGGAGATCGGGCGCGTCGCCACCGGCGATCCCGCCGCGGCGGCGGAGCGCGCCCGGCAGGCGTTCCTCGCCTGGCGGACGGTGCCGGGACCCAGGCGAGGCGAGCTGGTGCGGCTGCTCGGCGAGGAACTGCGCGCCGCCAAGCAGCAGCTGGCAGCGCTGGTGACGCTGGAAGCCGGCAAGGTGGTCAGCGAGAGCCTGGGCGAGGTCCAGGAGATGATCGACATCTGCGACTTCGCGGTCGGGCTTTCGCGGCAGCTTTACGGGCTCACCATTGCCAGCGAGCGGCCGAGCCACCGCATGATGGAGCAGTGGCATCCGCTCGGCCCGCTGCTGGTGATCAGCGCGTTCAATTTCCCCGTCGCGGTGTGGGCGTGGAACGCGGCGCTGGCCTTGGTGTGCGGCGACCCGGTGATCTGGAAGCCGAGCGAGAAGACGCCGCTCGCCGCGGCCGCGGTGCAGGCGCTGATGGCGCGGGCGCTCGGGCGCTTCGGCGATGCGCCCGAGGGGCTGGTGCAAGTGGTGCAGGGCGGGCGCGACACCGGCGCGGCCTTGGTCGACGATCTGCGCGTCGCTCTGGTCTCGGCGACGGGCTCCACGGCGATGGGCCGCGCGGTCGGGCCGCGGGTCGCGCAGCGCTTCGGCCGGGTCCTGCTCGAGCTGGGCGGCAACAATGCGATGATCGTCGCGCCGAGCGCCGACCTTGCGCTTGCCGAGCGGGCGGCGGTCTTTGCGGCCGCGGGCACCGCCGGGCAGCGCTGCACCTCGCTGCGCCGCCTGATCGTCCACGACAGCATCGCGGACGGCTTCGTCGCGCGCCTGCAGGCGCTCTACGCGCAATTGCCGATCGGCGATCCGCGCGACCCCGGGACGCTGGTCGGGCCGCTGATCGACGAGGGGGCGTTCACCGCCATGCAGGCCGTGCTCGGCGAGAAGATCGAGCGGGTCGAGGCGGTGCCGGGCGGCTTCTACGTGCGCCCTGCGATCGTGGAGATGCAGGCCCAGGAAGGCAGCATGGTGTGCGAGACCTTCGCGCCGATCCTGCACGTGCTGCGTTATCGCACGCTCGAGGAGGCGATCGCGCTCAACAATGCCGTGCCGCAGGGGCTGTCCTCGTCAATCTTCACCAATGACCTGCGCGAGGCCGAGCTGTTCCTGTCCGCCGCGGGGTCGGACTGCGGCATCGCCAACGTCAACATCGGCCCGTCGGGCGCCGAGATCGGGGGCGCGTTCGGCGGCGAGAAGGAAACCGGCGGCGGCCGCGAAAGCGGCTCGGACAGCTGGAAGGCATATATGCGCCGCGCCACGAACACGGTGAATTACGGGGCCGACTTGCCGCTCGCCCAGGGCGTGCGCTTCGACCTCAGCGGTGCCGCGGCCGCCTCAGGGCCCGACGGCGGGGTGGCCCCATAGCGCCAGGCTCTCCTCGCCGATCAAGGCCGGCCAGCGGCTCGCCGATCGCTCGATCCAGCCGGGCAGCGCTTCCGGCGCCAGCGGCTCGGCGAGGAGGAAGCCCTGGCCCACGTCGCAGCCCAGTTCGCGCACCAGGCGCAGCTGCTCGACGGTCTCGATGCCCTCTGCCGTGGCGGTCAGCCCCAAAGCGTGGGCGAGCTCGACCACCGACTGGATGATCAGCCGGCAGTCGCGGGCGCGAACGCAGTCGGAGACGAACTCGCGGTCGATCTTCACCTCGGTGAAGGGCAGCTGGCGCAGCTGCGACAGGCTCGAATAGCCGGTGCCGAAATCGTCGATGGCAAGGCCGATGCCCTTGATCCGGCAGCGGGTCAGAGTGTCCATCAGCTTGATCAGCGGCTGCGTCGCGCCCTCGGTGAGCTCCAGCACCAGCCGCTCCGTCGGCACTTTCAGCGCCCGGCACATGCGCTCGACCAGGTCGGGAAAGTCGAGCTGCTGCAGGTTGAGCGCCGAGATGTTGAAGGCGATGCACGTGTCGATCCCCTGACGGCGCCACTTCAGCCATTGCCGCAGGGTCGTGCGCAGCCCCCACTGGGTCAGCTCCTCGATCAGCCCGTGTTTTTCGGCCAAAGGCACGAAGCGCGACGGCGCCACCGAGCCGAATTGCGGATCGTCCCAGCGCACCAGCGCCTCGACCCGCACCAGCTTGCCGTCCTTCAGCGACACCTTGGGCTGGTAGGCCATATGTAGCCGCTGGTTGATCAGCGCGCGCTCGAAGCCTTCGACCAGGGCGAGCTCGGCGCGGCGGGTCATAGCACCAGGCTTGCCCTGAGCTGGGTCAGCTGGCGCTCGAGCTCTTCGAGGCGAACGGGTTTCTCCAGGGGTCCGGCCATGCTGAGGCCGAGCGCCTCGCCGAGTCGGAAGGCGCTGTCGAGCACTCGCCGGTCGAAGCCGGAGACGATCAGGACGGGCGCGCGATAGGCCTCCCCGGCGAGAAAACGCAGCAGTTCGACCCCGTCCATGCCGGGCATGCCGAGGTCGAGGGCAACCATGGCCGGGCGCTCGACGCTGAACTTTGCCCGGAAGTCGCGGTCGTTGGAGGTCAGGATCGGCTCGAACCCGCAATGGCGTGCGGCGTCCGCCAGATAGGCGGCAAGCGCCGGCTCGTCGTCGATCAGCAGGAGGCGCGGCGCTTCACTCGGCGGGACGTGCATTGTCCAATGGAGTGCGCCCTTTCCCCTGTCCGCGTCAAATGCAGGCAACGGCTTTTTAACGCCATCCCCGCTAAATTCCCGAAATGGTGCAATTTCGCTGAGCCGTGGAGGCTGTTCGATGTTCGAGTCCCTCATTCGACGCAGGCCTCGTTCCTCTGGTGACGGGGACCAGGGGGCGTTCGAGTCGACGACCTTCTCCCTCAGCACCGCGGTCCCCCGGCCCTGCGATGGGCGCGGTGACGATCGGGTCACGCCGCTGCTCCAGGTGGCCAAGCTGGTCGGCGCCAGCGGCGAACAGCTGATCAGGATCCGCAACATCTCGGCTGGCGGGTTGATGGCCGAAGCCAGCCAGCCGCTGACGATCGGCGAGGAGGTGGCCGTCGAGCTATCGTCGGAGAAGATCCCGGCGACGGTGGTCTGGACGCGCGACGAGACGATCGGCGTCAAGTTCGACCAGAATGTCGATCTCGGCGAGCTGCTCGCCGGGCGCAAGCCGCGCCACGGCTTCCGGCCCCGCCCGCCACGCCTGCAGGTCAGCTGCAAGGCCTCGATCCGAATCGGCAAGCTCTATTACACCGTCGACGTGCACGACATTTCGCTCGGCGGGATCAAGGTTGAGCCGATCGAGGAGCGCTGCCTGGGCAAGAACGTCGTCGTCGTGGTCGAAAGCCTGCGTCCGGTCCGCGGCAGCGTACGCTGGTACTCGGATCGCCGCGCCGGCATCGTCTTCGACCGGCCGCTCGAGTTCGACGAGCTTGCCGAATGGGTCGGCAAGAGGCTGGAGCTCGCAAGCCTCAAGGCGAGCTATCTGCCGCACTGACCCGCTCGCAATCGCCGCGCCGGCTCCCTATCTGGCCTGCTCAGCCTTGGGCAAGGAGCGGATGGATGGCGGACGAAGTGGCGGTGCTCGCAGGCGGGTGCTTCTGGTGCACCGAGGCAGTGTTCCTCGACGTGGTCGGCGTGAAGTCGGTCGAGAGCGGCTATACTGGCGGCGACACGGTCAATCCCACCTACAAGCAGGTATGCGGCGGCGGCACCGGCCATGCCGAGGCGATCCGCATCACCTTCGATCGCGACCAGATCGGCTTTGACGAGCTGCTCGACATCTTCTTCGCGACCCACGACCCGACGCAGCTTAATCGCCAGGGCAATGACGTGGGCACCCAATATCGTTCCGCCATCTTCCCGCAGTCGCCCGAGCAGGAGGAGAAGGCCCAAGCCGCGATCGGCCGCGCCAACAATGAGCATGGCGGTCGCGTCGTCACCACCATCGAGCAAATGGGCGAATGGTATCCGGCCGAGGACTACCACCAGGATTATTGGGCCGGCGACGGCCAGCGCAATCCTTATTGCCTGGCGGTGATCCCGCCCAAGCTCCAGAAGCTCCGCAAGAGCTTCCAGGCGAGGGTGAAGGCCGGCGCCACCGTCTAGCGCGGTGCGGCGGCGCGGCGCAGCCGGTCGTTGATCGCCGCGCCCAGTCCGGTCTCCGGCACCGGCGCGACCGCGATGCGCGGCTTGTCCGAGGCGTCGGCCGTGTGAAGCAGGTCGAACAGGCGCGCCGCGGCCTCGGTCAGGTCGCCGACGGGGCTGAGGCTTGCGTCGCCTGCAACCGGGCCAAACCCGATCAGATATTCGCTGGCCTCAGCCGCTTTAGCCCCCAGCCGCAGCGGCTTGCCGGGCGCATAGTGGCTGGCGAGCTGGCCCGGCGCCTCGATGCTGCCCGAGCTTTCCTCGGCGTCGACGATGATGGGTCCGCGGCGCAGCAGTCGCGGCGCGCCGCCGGTGATCGCGACGATGGTGGATTCGAGGCCGCGCTCGGTCGCCCCGTCGTCGATGATCAGGGGTATCCGGCCCTGGAGGCTGGCAAGCACATGGCTGGCGCGGGTGGGGCTGATGCGGCCGCTGGCGTTGGCCGAGGGCGCGGCCAGCGGCCGGCCGGTCGCTGCCAGCAGCCTTTGCATGGCGCGATGGGCAGGGACGCGCAGCGCCACGGTAGGCAGGCCAGCGGTGACGAGGCTGGCGATCTTCGCGTGCGCGCGAAGCGGTACCACCAGCGTCAGCGGCCCGGGCCAATGCGCCTGCGCCAGCGCCCGTGCCGCTCCGTCGAAGCGGCCGATCGTCTCGGCCGCACGAAGATCGGGCACGTGGACGATCAGGGGATTGAAGCTCGGGCGGCCCTTGGCCGCGTAGATGCCCGCCACCGCGGCGGCATCGGTCGCGTCGGCGGCGAGGCCGTAGACCGTCTCTGTTGGCACGGCGACCGGACTGCCGGCGGCGATCAGCCGGGCGGCTTCGGCGATCGCCTCCTCGCCCAGCGGCAGGACCTTGGTCTCGATTGGCGCGTCCACCGCGCCGGGCTATAGCCCCAAGGCGTCGCCCAGCAAGGAATTGCCGCATGAGCTTCGCCTGCCCGACCCGCGACCAGCGCCTGGTGCTCGACCATGTCGTCAGGATCGCCGAGCTCGGCGCCGATCGCGAGATCGTCGATGCCGTGCTGGAAGGCGCAGCGGCTTTCGCCGAGGGCGAGCTGGCGCCGCTCAACCGCATCGGCGACACCGTGCGCGCCCGTCATGATGGTGACGCGGTGCGCATGCCGCCGGGCTTTGTCGACGCCTATCGCGCCTTCGTCGCAGGCGGCTGGCAGACCGTCGCGGCCCCGCAGGAGGCCGGGGGGCAAGGCCTGCCGCTGGCGCTCGGCGCCGCGGTGATGGAGGACCTCAACGCCGCCAACCTCGCCTTCGCCTTGTGCCCGATGCTCAGCATCGGCGCGATCGAGGCGCTCGCCCGCTTCGGCAGCGACCAGCAGAAGCGAGACTATCTGCCGCGGATCGTCAGCGGCGAATGGCCGGCGACGATGAACCTGACAGAGCCGCAGGCGGGCTCCGACGTCGGCGCGCTCAAGACGCGCGCCGAGCCCGCGGGCGATGGGTCATGGCGGATCACCGGGACCAAGATCTACATCACCTATGGCGAGCACGATCTTGCCGACAACATCATCCACCTGGTCCTCGCCCGCACCCCCGACGCCCCGGCGGGCACCCGCGGCATCTCCCTGTTCCTGGTCCCCAAGCTGCTGCCGGACGGGAGACGCAACGCAATTGTCTGCGCCTCGATCGAGCACAAGCTCGGCATCCACGCGTCGCCGACCTGCGTGCTCAACTACGACGGCGCGACGGGCTGGCTGGTCGGGGAAGAGCGCGGCGGCATGCGCGCCATGTTCGCGATGATGAACAACGCCCGCCTCAACGTGGGGCTTCAGGGCGTCGGCATCGCCGAGCGCGCCACGCAGCGGGCGCTGGCGTTCGCCGCCGAGCGCATCCAGGGCGCGCCGGCCACCGATCCCGCCGGCGCGGCGGTGGCGATCGCCGAACATGCCGACGTCCGCCGCATGCTGCTGCGGATGCGCGCGCTGACGATGGGCGCCCGGGCGCTGACCTATGCGGCGTTCGGCGAGATCGACCGCGCCGCCACTGGCGACACTGCCGCCGCCGACCGCGCCGCCTTGCTGACTCCGCTCGCCAAGGCGTGGGGGACCGACGTCGGCTGCGAGGTCGCGAGCCTTGGCGTCCAAGTGCATGGCGGCATGGGCTATGTCGAGGAGACCGGCGCCGCCCAGCATCTGCGCGACGCCCGCATCGCCCCGATCTACGAGGGGACCAACGGCATCCAGGCCGCCGATCTGGTGCAGCGCAAGCTCAGCCTGGGAAATGGCGACGCGTTCGACAGCCTGATCGCCGACATCCGCGCCGAAGCGGAGGACGAGCGGTTGGTGGCGCTGACCGATTCGGTCGAGATCCTCGCCGCCACTTTGCGCAACGCGACGGTCGAGGACCGGCTCGCCGGCAGCTATCCATTCCTGACCATGACCTCGGTGCTGGTCGCGGGCTGGCTGCTCGAGCGGCTGGGCCGGGCCATGGAGGCTGCGGGAGAGGCTGACGAATTCTCGCGCGGCCGCCGCAGCGCGATCGACTATTTCCTCGCCGCAGTGGTTCCCGAAGCGCTCGGGCTCGGGGCCGCCGCGGGCGCCGGCGCCGAGCTTTTGTACCGGGTGCCGGCGAGCGCGCTCGCCTAGGCGCGCTGGGGGTCGAGTAGGCTTTCCGGTTCGATCCCGAGCCTGGCCATTCTGTCGCGGATCGCGGGCCATTCCTCTTCAAGGAAGCGGCTGCGCTCCGACTCGCGAAGCCGTGCGCGGGCGCCGGGCGCGACGAACATGCCAACCCCGCGCCTGACGGTGATCAGCCCGTCGTCCTGGAAGCCCTGGTAGGCTTTGGCGACGGTGAGCGGGTTGGCCTGCTGCTCGGCGGCGAGCGCACGGACCGAAGGCAGAGGGTCTCCATCAGCATATTGCCCGGCGAGGATCGCGTCGGCGATCACCTCGCGCAGGCGGACGTAGACAGGCTTCTCATGCGAATTACCGAGCGTCATGCTGTGGTAATACAGCAGACCGGTAGGTGTTGCAACGCGTGGCTCACGCCTCCGGCGGCGTCCACGGCCGCGCGACCGTGGCCAGCGGCGCCCGCGGCCGTTCCTCGAGCTCTCGCGCCGGATGGCCGATGAACATGAAGCCGGCGATCCGCTCACCCGGGGCGCAGAACGCCGCCCGTACCTTTTCCGAATAGGCCTGCCAGCCGGTCAGCCAGCTGCCGACGAAGCCGAGCGTATGGGCGGCGAGCAGCAGGTTCATCGCCGCGGCGCCGCATGACAATTGCTGCTCCCACACCGGGATCTTGTGGTTGTCGATGGGCGCCGAGACCAGCACCACCAGCGCCGGCGCCTGGCGCGCGAACAGGTCGGCCTTCTGGTGGTGAGCGGCGCCGGAGGCCGGATCCTCCTCGTCGAGCGCGGCGTGAAGCAACCGCGCCAGAGCGTCGCGCTGGTCGTCGGCGACGGTGACGAAGCGCCACGGAAACAATTTTCCATGGTCCGGCGTGCGCGCGGCAATGGTCAGGATGCGCTCCATTTGCTCGGCGGTCGGGCCGGGGCCCACCATCTCGCGCGCGCGCCCGGAGCGGCGCGTTTCGAGCAGGGACAAGGTCGAGGAGCGGTCGTTAAGCATGCCGGCGCCTGTCTAGCTGCGCCGGGGAGCACCAACAATCCAGCTTCACAAGCAGGAATGCGGCGCTAGTGTGCCCGCCCACGCCGCGGAGAGGCGGACAGCAAGCAGGATCAGGAGCCCTTATGGCCACCAGCGCAACTCCCACCCCGACGGACTACGAGGGCAAGACCTTCCTGGGTCATCCCCGAGGCCTGTTCGTCCTGTTCTTCGCCGAGATGTGGGAGCGCTTCTCCTACTACGGCATGCGGGCGCTGCTGATTTTCTATCTCGTCCAGCACTGGATGTTCTCGGACGAGCGCGGCTCGGTGGTCTACGGAGCCTATACCGCCTTGGTATACATCACGCCGGTGATCGGCGGCTATATCGCCGACCGCTATCTGGGACAGCGAAAGGCGGTGCTGTTCGGGGCCGTGCTGCTGACGTTCGGCCACTTCTTCATGGCCTTCGAAGGCAGCGGTGGGCAAAACGACCCGGCCATCAACATCTTCTGGCTGGCTCTGTCGTTCATCATCGTCGGTTCCGGCTTCCTCAAGGCCAACATCTCGGTCATCGTCGGCCAGCTTTATCCCCGCACCGACGTCCGCCGCGACGGCGCCTACACCATCTTCTACATGGGCATTAACCTGGGCGCGTTCCTGGGCTCGCTGATCTGCGGCTATGTCGGCCAGACCTATGGCTGGCGGTTCGGCTTCGGCCTTGCCGGCATCGGCATGCTCGCCGGCCTCGCCGTGTTCATCATCTTCACGCCCCTGCTCATGGGCCGCGGCGAGTCCCGCGACCCGGAGCGGCTGCGCTCGCGAGTGATGGGCATCAAGTTCGAATGGCTGCTCTACCTCGTCGGCCTCGGCGCGGTTGCCGCCATCTGGCTGCTCATCCAGTACCAGGAGCTGGTCGGAACCCTGCTGATGGTCGCCGGTGCGATCCTGGTCGGCTACGTGCTCTACGTCGCGGTGCGCAAGCTTCCGCGGGACGACCGCGATCGCATCTTCGCGGCGATGTTCCTGATCGTCGGCTCGATCCTGTTCTGGGCCCTGTTCGAGCAGGCAGGATCGTCGCTGAACCTGTTCACCGACCGCCACGTTGACCGCAACATGCTCGGCTTCGACGTGCCGGCTGCCACTTTCCAGTCGATCAATCCGCTCTACATCATCCTGCTGGCGCCGCTGTTCGCCTGGCTGTGGACGACGCTTGGGCGGCGCGGGCTCGAGCCGTCGGCTCCGGCCAAGTTCGGCATGGCGATGATCCAGCTCGGCGCCGGCTTCCTGGTGCTGGTCGCGGGTGCCAATGCGGTCGGGCTCGACGCACCGACGCCGGTGATCTTCATCTTCCTCATCTACCTGCTGCACACCACCGGCGAGCTGTGCCTGTCGCCGGTCGGGCTCAGCGCCATGAACCGCCTTGCCCCCGCGCACATGGCGAGCCTGATCATGGGCACCTGGTTCTTCGCCTCGGCGACCGGCAATTTCGCCGCCGGCCTGATCGCGGCGGCGACCGGGTCGGGCGAGCTCGAGGGAGAATCGGGCGCGGCCAAGGAAATCGTCATGGATGTCTACACGACGGTCGGCTGGGTGGCGGTCGGAGTGGGGGTCGTGGTGATTGCCCTGTCGCCCTTCGTGCGCAAGCTGATGCACCTCGACACGCTGAGGGACGACGACCTTGCCGGTCAGGCGGAACTGGCGGAGAACATTGCGCCGGGCATGAAGCCGCAGGTCGAAACCCGGCCGGACGGAAGCCCGAAGAGGATCTGATGCGTATTTCCCACCTCATCGGCGCGGCGGCCGGGTTCGCCGCCCTCACCGGCTGCGCTGCACTGGCGCCGCCGAAGAAGGCGCCGCCGATCCGGATCAACCAGGATCCCTATCCGTCGACTTACGTGCCCTATCCGGGCGTCCCGACGGTCATCCGCAACGTCACCATCTTCGACGGCGAGGGTGGCCGCATCGATCGCGGCTCGATCCATATCGCCGACGGCCGGGTGCAGGCTCTGGCGGCGGGCGACCTCGTGGTCGCTGGCGCCAACGTCATCGACGGCTCGGGAAAATATGTGACCCCGGGCATTATCGACGTCCACAGCCACCTCGGCAATTATCCCTCGCCGGGTGTGCAGAGCCACAGCGACGGCAACGAGGCGACGTCGCCGGCTCGGCCGGAGGTGTGGGCCGAGCACAGCGTCTGGCCACAGGACCCCGGCTTTTCGCGTGCTTTGACCAACGGCGGGGTCACCGCGCTGCAGGTGCTGCCTGGTTCGGCGAACCTGTTCGGCGGACGCTCGGTGACGCTCAAGAACGTTCCGGCGCGCACCGCCCAAGGCATGAAGTTCCCGGGCGCCCCGTACGGTTTCAAGATGGCGTGCGGCGAGAATCCCAAGCGCGTCTACGGCTCCAAGGGCAACATGCCGCAGACGCGCATGGGCAATATCGCTTATGCGCGCGGGGTGTGGGTCAAGGCGCAGGCCTATGACCGCAAGTGGGACAAATATGAGCGCACCGGCGGCGACATGCCCGAGCGTGACATCGCGATGGATTCGCTGCGCGGGATCCTCGACGGCAAGATCCTGATCCACAACCATTGCTACCGCGCCGACGAGATGGCCAACATGATCGATATGAGCCGCGAGTTCGGCTACAAGATCGGCACCTTCCATCACGCGGTGGAGAGCTACAAGGTTGCCGATCTGCTCGCGCGCGAGGGCATCTGCTCGGCGATGTGGGCCGACTGGTACGGCTTCAAGATGGAAGCCTATGACGCGATCAAGGAGAACATCCCGTTCGTCCACAATTCCGGCGCCTGCGCGATCGTCCATAGCGACGACCCCAACGGCATCCAGCGCCTGAACCAGGAAGCCGCCAAGGCCCTCGCCGACGGCCGCCGCGCGGGCATCAACGTCAGCGACGAGCTCGCCTGGACCTGGCTCAGCGCCAACCCTGCCAAGGCGCTTGGCATCTTCGACCAGACCGGCAGCCTCCGGCCCGGCAAGATGGCCGACGTGGTGCTTTGGAACGCCCATCCGTTCAGCGTCTATGCGCGCCCCGAGCGGGTGTGGATCGACGGCGCCCTGATGTACGACGCCAACGATCCCAAGCGGCGGCCGGTCAGCGACTTCGAGCTTGGCCAGCCCGGCGAGGGAGACGTCAAATGATCCGCTTGCTCGCTGCCGCGCTGCTGCTGGCCACCGCAGCTCCAGCCGCCGCCCAGACCATCGCCATCACCGGCGGCACGGTCGCGCTCGGCGACGGCTCCGAGCCGGTGCCCGGCGGCACGGTCGTCATTCGCGACGGGCGCATTGTGCGCGCCGGCGCCGGGGTCGCTGTCCCACCCGGTGCGCGGGTGATCGACGCCAGCGGCAAGTGGGTGACGCCGGGGATCGTCGCGGGCTTCTCGCGCCTCGGCCTCAGCGAAGTCGACCTGAGCGTCGAGGGTTCCGAGGACTTGAGCGCCAAGGGGCCGTTCAGCGCCGCGATCGATGTCGCGCCGTCGATCAACCCGCTCTCGCAGCCGATTGCCGTCAACCGCGCCGATGGCGTCACGCGAGCGCTGGTCGCCCCGAACACGTCGCAGAACATCTTCGCCGGGCAGGGGGCGGTGATCGACACCGGCGCCGACATGGATCCGATCACCGCCGCGCGGAAGTTCCAGTTCGTCGAGCTCGGCGAGACGGGCGCGGAGCGGGCCGGCGGCTCGCGCTCGTCGGCCCACGCCTTGTTCCGCAACGCGCTGCGCGAGGCATCCGAGCTCGGGCGCGGGCAGCAGCCGATTGCATCGAGCGGCCGGGAACGCACCGACGAGCGCGAACGGCCGGTGATCCGCGATCCGAACGAGTCGCGGCTGCTGACTGCCCAGCGCAGCGACGACGTGCTGCTCACGCGCTTCGATGCTGCGGCACTGGTGCCTGTGCTCAACGGCACCCAATATCTGCTGGTCCGCGTCGAGCGCGCCAGCGACATATTGCAGGTGCTCGGCTTGCGCCGCGAATTCCCGCGCCTCAAGCTGGTGCTGGTCGGCGCCAGCGAGGGCTGGCTCGTCGCCGACCGCATTGCCGCCGCCGGTGTTCCGGTGATCGCCTCGGCGGTCAATGATTTGCCCTCGTCGTTCGAACAGCTCGCCGCTACCCAGTCCAACGTCGGGCGCATGCGCATGGCCGGAGTGCGCGTGTCGATCGGCCTCGTCGACGACAACGACACCCGCTACATCTTCGCGCAGCGGCAATATGCCGGCAATCTCGTGGCGCTCGCCAATGTCCCGGGGGCGACCGGCGTCAGCTGGGGCGAGGCGCTGGCGATGATCACCTCGCGTCCTGCCGAGGCGGTCGGGATGGGCGGCGAGATCGGCAGCCTGGCGGCCGGGCGCCGCGGCGACGTCGTCATTTGGTCGGGCGATCCGCTCGACCCGATGAGCGCTGCGGAAACGGTGCTGATCGACGGAGTCCAGCAGCCGCTCGAAAATCACCAGACCCGGCTGCGTGATCGCTATCGCCACCTGCCGCGCCGCAACCTGCCCGAAGCGTACCGACACTAGCCGATCGTCATTGCGAGGAGCGTGGCGACCAAGCAATCCTGCTCGACGCGGATTGCTTCCCCCGGCTCATTGGCCGGGGTCGCAATGACGGCTATTGGAGCATGATGACCCGCAAATTCTTCGGCACGGACGGCATCCGGGGGCTGACCAACAGCGAGCCGATGACGGCCGAAACGGCGCTTCGCGTCGGCCAGGCGGCGGGCGCCTATTTCCTTCGCGGCGACCATCGCCATCGCGTCGTGATCGGCAAGGACACGCGGCTGTCCGGATACATGATGGAATCGGCGCTGGTCGCCGGTTTTGCCTCGGTTGGAATGGACGTCGTGCTGCTGGGGCCGATGCCGACGCCGGCGGTGGCGATGCTCACCCATTCGATGCGGGCCGACCTCGGGGTCATGATCTCGGCGTCCCACAATCCCTTCGCGGACAATGGCATCAAGCTGTTCGGTCCCGACGGCTTCAAGCTCAGCGACGAAGTCGAGCTGGCGATCGAGCGGCAGATGGAGCAGGGCCCCAAGCTGGCTTCGCCCGACATGATCGGCCGCGCCAAGCGCATCGACGATGCGCGCGGCCGCTACGTTCATTTCGCCAAGTCGACGTTCCCCGACCGGCTTCGGCTCGACGGGCTGAAGATCGTCGTCGATTGCGCCAATGGCGCCGCCTACCAGGTCGCACCCGAGGCCTTGTGGGAACTCGGCGCCGAGGTGGTGCCGCTCGGCGTCACGCCAAACGGTCTCAACATCAACGACGGCTGCGGTTCGACCCATCCGCAACTGCTCCAGGAGACGGTGGTCGCGAGCGGCGCCAGCATCGGCCTTGCGCTCGATGGCGATGCTGACCGGCTGATCGTGGTCGACGAGAAGGGGCGCATGGTCGACGGCGACCAGCTGATGGCTCTGATCGCCCTCGACCGCCAGCGTACCGGCGAGCTTTCCGGCGGCGCGGTAGTGGCGACGGTCATGTCCAACCTCGGGCTTGAGCGGAAGCTAGCTAGCGCCGGCCTCGGGCTGATCCGGACCAAGGTCGGCGACCGCTACGTGCTCGAGGAGATGCGGGCGAGCGGCTGCAACATCGGCGGTGAGCAGTCCGGGCACATCATCCTCACCGATCATGCGACCACCGGCGACGGGCTGGTCGCCGGACTCCAGGTGCTTGCCGCTCTCGTCGACGCCGGCCGCCCCGCGAGCGAGGTTCTGCGGCAGTTCGAGCCGGTTCCGCAGCTGCTCAAGAACGTGCGCTTCGCGCGGGGCGCACCGCTCGAGGCGGACAGCGTCAAGGACCGCATCGCCGCCGCCGAGCGCGAGCTCGACGGCCGCGGGCGGCTCGTCATCCGCAAGTCCGGGACCGAGCCGCTGATCCGGGTGATGGCCGAAGGCGACGATCCGGACATGATCGAACGGCTGGTCGACGATATCTGCACGGCGGTGCAGAGCGCCGCGTGAACCTTTTCTTCGCACTTGCGAGCGAAAAGCATTGCTTGTGCGCATGGAAAACTTCGCTCCGCGGGCTGCGGCGGTGACGGCGTCGATCCCGCGCGTCCTCGTCATCGCCGGATCCGATTCCGGGGGCGGGGCCGGAATCCAGGCGGACATCAAGACGATCACCATGCTCGGCGGCCATGCGATGACGGCGATCACCGCCATCACCGCCCAGAACACTTTGGGTGTCAGCGCCGTCCACCCCGTGCCGGCCGAGACCATCCTTGCGCAGATCGATGCCGTGGCCGACGATATCGGCGTCGACGCGATCAAGATCGGCATGATCGGCAGCCCGTTTGCCGCCGAGATGATCGCCCGCCGCCTCGAAGGACTGAAGGACAAGCCGATCGTCTTCGATCCGGTGATGGTCGCAACCAGCGGGTCCGCGCTCGCCGACGATGCCACAGTCGCTGCGTTCGGACAGCTGATGGCGCTTGCCACGATTGTCACCCCGAACCTTCCCGAGCTCAAGCGCCTGACCAGCGAGGAGGACCCGGTCGCGGCCGCGCTGCACCTGGTGTCCGATTTTGGCTGCGCGGTGCTGATCAAGGGCGGGCATGAGGAAGGCGACGCGCTCGCCGATGCGCTGATCGAAACCGACAACATGACCAGCTGGCAGGGGCGAAGGATCGCCACCACCAGCACGCACGGCACCGGCTGCACGCTGGCTAGCGCGATTGCCGTCGGGTTGGCCGAAGGGGCCAACCTGGCGGGAGCAGTGGGCCGCGCCCGCGAGTTCGTCCGGGTCGCCCTGCTCGAGGCGCCGGGGCTGGGCCGTGGCGCGGGGCCGGTCGGCCAGGGTCGGGTCCGGCTCGAC
>DATLFV010000111.1:0-10953 GCA_035540875.1 Sphingomicrobium sp.
GCCCAACGTCACCCCAAGTTGCACGTTCCTTCGGAAGGCCGACGCGCACCATCGCGGAAATGCAGCGCCCGATCGCTTGCGCGCGCGACAAGGGGCCGGCAGCATGCTAGTGGCGCGGTTCTTACCCGCGGGGAGACTCCCGATGAGCGAGCACGACCGACTCTATTTCGCGCAGCGCGCCGCCGAGGAGCAGGAGCTGGCGCTCGCCGCCAGCGACGAGGAAGCCGCGGCCGCGCACCGCAAGCTGCAGCGTGCCTATCTGGAGCGCGCGTCGGTCGGCCAGCGGCCGGCCCCGAGTCCCGAGATCATCGGCTAGAAGAAGCCTCGCGCAGCGCACGCAGCGCCTGCTCGACGGGATGGGCTGCGGCTTGGGCGCGTGCATGCTCGAGCCGCCGGTAAGCCTCCCTCTGCTCGCGGCGAAGCTCGTCGGCGAGCCGGCCGGCGCGGATCTCGGCCAGCACCTCCGCCATCCGCACGCGCACCGCTGAGTCGATGATGCGCCGGCCACCGAGCGTCGCGCCAAGCTCGGCGGTGTTGCTGATCGCCTCGCGCATCCCGGCGATCCCGCGCGCCTCGATCAAGTCGGCGATCAGCTTCAGTTCGCCGACGCATTCCAGCGCCGCCACCTCGGGCGAGACTCCCCCGGCCACCAGAGTGTCGAAGCCGGCGATGAGGATTTCCGGGACGGCGCCCCACACCACCGCCGCCTCGTTGAACAGATCGGCCTCGCATTCCTCGGCGAAGCTTGAGGCGATCAGCCCGGCCCGGCCGCAGCCGATCGCGCGGCCATAAGCGAGGGCGAGCGCCGCCGCTCCGCCGCTCGCGTCCTGCGCGACCGCCCATAGCGCCACCATGCCCTGGCCCTGCTCGTAGAGCGAGCGCAGCGCGCTGCCGGGCCCCTTGGGCGCGACCAGGAAAAGGTCGAGGTCGGCTCGGGGCTCGACGAAGCCGAAGTGGACCGCGAGGCCGTGGCTGAAGCCGAGCGCGACGCCGGAGCGGATGGCGTCGGCCACTTCCGAATAGATGCCGCCGATCGCCTCGTCGGGCGTGAGCAGCATGACCACGTCTGCGGCCGCGACCGCCTGTTCGACCAGCGCCGTGCGCAGCCCGGCGGCTTCCGCGCGAGCGGCGCTCGCCGAGCCGCCGCGCAGCCCGACGATGACATTGACCCCGCTGTCCCTGAGGTTGAGCGCCTGGGCCCGGCCCTGATTGCCGAAGCCGATGATCGCCACCGTCTTGTCGGCCATCGGCGCCGGGTCGATGTCGGCATCGCGCAGCATCTGCATGGCAGCCTGCCTAAGCGCTCGCACCGAGCAGCGCCAGCGCATGGCGCAGGTCAGGTGGGGCGGTGAGCCGCGGCCAGGCGGCGGGCGGCTGGTGCACGAACCAGGTGTACTGGCGCTTTGCGTAGCGCCGGGTCGCCTGCCGGCCGGCGGCAAGCGCCTGCTCGCGGCTGGTCTCGCCACGAACGAAGGCGGCGATCTCGCGCACGCCGATGGCGCGCATCACCGGCAAAGCAGGATCGAGGTTCCTTGAGAGCAGAGTCTCGACCTCGGCGATGGCACCACCGTCCATCATTTGTTCGAAGCGGCGGTCACAGCGGGCGTAAAGCCAGTCGCGGGGCGGCAGCAGGACGAGGGGTCTCAGCGCGACGTGCCCGGCAAGGCCGCCCTCGCTGCGGGCCTGCCATTGAGCAAGGGTGCGGCCGGTCGACTGCACGACCTCGAGCGCCCGGGCGATTCGGCTGGTGTCGGCGGGACCGAGCCGCTCCGCCGCCGCAGGATCGAGCTTCGCCAAGCGAGCGCGATTCTCCTCGACCGGCCCGGCGCGGATTGCCGCCCGTATTTCGGGGTCGATCGCGGGCACGGGGGCAATTCCGTCGAGCAGGGTGCGCAGATACAGCCCGGTTCCGCCGACCAGCACCGGGAGCCTGCCGGCGCGGTGGGCGCGGGCAATCTCCGCGCGCGCCATGGCTGCCCAGTCCGCCGCCGAGCAGGGCTCGGAGCCGTCGCGCACCCCGTAAAGCCGGTGCTCGGCGCGGGCGCACTCCTCGGCAGTGGGAGCGGCGCTGAGGACCGGCAGGTCCGAATAGATTTGCGCGCTGTCGGCATTGACGATGACCCCGTCGCTGCGGCTTGCAAGCGCGAGCGCAAGTGCCGACTTGCCGCTCGCCGTGGGACCGGCAATGAGCGCGACAGGAGGAGAAGAGGTTCCAGCCCCAATGGCCATCGCCACCTTGATAGCAGCCGGACGGCTTGATGACAGATTGATCGACCGCGCCTTGGGCCTGCTTCGCGAAGTCGATCCCCATGCCAATTTCGCCGCCTGGATAGACGAGGGCGACGCCGCCGACCTGGTCTTCGCCGGGGATCTCAAGAGCGCCCGCTGGGCGCTTGGAGCGCTGCCCGGGGTCGACGTGGTGGTCCAGCCGGACGAGCCGCGTTTCCGCCGCCTGCTGGTTGCCGACATGGATTCGACCATCATCGGCCAGGAGTGCATCGACGAGCTCGCCGACTTCGCCGGCCTCAAGCGCGAGATCGCCAGCATCACCGAGCGGGCGATGCGCGGCGAGCTCGACTTCAAGGCTGCGCTCGCGGAGCGGGTGGGGCTGCTCGCCGGGCTCGACCGCAGCACCATTGCCCAGTGCCTGAGCGAACGGGTGCGGCCCAACCCGGGCGCCAAGACCCTGGTTCAGACCATGCGCGCGGGCGGCGCCACCTGCCTGCTGATTTCCGGCGGGTTCACCGCCTTTGCCGAGCCCGTTGCCAGGGAAGTGGGCTTCAACCGGGTCCGCGCCAACCGCCTCGGCATGTTGCGCGAGCAATTGTCGGGCAAGGTCGAGGGCGAGATCGTCGACGCGGCCGTCAAGCGCGAGGCGCTGGTCGAGGCGCGCGAGGAGCTTGGCCTCGGGCGCGGCGACGTGCTTGCGCTTGGCGACGGCGCCAACGACCGGCTGATGATCGAGGAGGCGGGGCTGGGCGTTGCCTACCGCGCCAAGCCGGTGCTTGCCGAGGCGGCGGATGCCCGCCTCGACCACCATGGGCTGGACGCCTTGCTGTGGGCGCAAGGGATCCGGCGCCGCGAATGGTATGGCGCGCGGGCGTTCAGCCGGGCGCGACGGGGAAGCAGGCCTGGCCGCGGGCGCTGAGCGCCGCGCAGGCCGCCGACGCCGCGGCGCGGCTGGGGAAGGGGCCCGCCTGCAGCCGGGTGACCGCGCCGGCGCTCACCAGATAGGATTGCTTGCCGGCCAGCGGCCCGCCGGCGGAAAGGCGCGCGAACAGCGCCTCGGCCGATTCGCGCCTGGCGAAGGCGCCGAGCTGGACCCGCCAGCTGCCGCTTGCGGCGGCTGGAGCCGCGGCGGCCGGCTTTGACGCAGATGCCGCGGAGGGCGCGGCCGGTCTGGCTGCGGCCGGCCCAGGCACCAGCCGGGCCGCCTGCTGGCGCTGTTCGAGCGGCATGAGGCGGTCCATCTCCGCCAGCGTTGTTCGCGCCGGCGCCAGGCCCTGCGCGGCCGCCCGGCTCACGAACGCATAGGCACGGACCGGGTCGCGGGCGACGCCGTCACCGTTGAACAAGGCCGTGCCGAGCACCAGCAGGGCGCGGGCATCGCCACGTTCGGCGGCGCTTTGCAGCCAGCGCAGGCCTGCCGCCCGGTTGCCGCTGTCGAACAGCAACAGGCCGAGCGTCGCCTGGGCGTCGACATGGCCCTTTGCCGCGGCGCGCGCCAGCCAGGTCTGCGCCGCGCCGAGGTTGAGGGGCACGCCGCGCCCGAGGCGATAGGCCTGGCCAAGGTTGAAGGCGGCGTCGGCATTGCCCTTCTCCGCGAGCGGCCGCCAGACCGCGACGGCGCGGGCATGGTCGCCGCGCTGCCACGCCTCGACGCCCGCCTTGACGGATTGGGCGCTCGCGGGCGCGGCGAGGGCCAGTGCAATGACGATCGGCCACATCTTGCGCATCATTCCCTCCGCCGCTCCGACCCTAGCCTGGCTGCGCGAAGGGGCAACACGGTCGTGGCCCTGTTAACCAGATTTTAGATGCTTGGGTGCCACTTCAACCCCCGAACAGGCGTCAAGGGCGAGGGGAAAAGCATGCGCGTTCTGGCTATGGCATCGCAGAAGGGGGGGTCCGGCAAGACGACCTTGTCCGGCCATCTTGCGGTGCAGGCGCAGCTGGCGGGCGCGGGCCCGGTCTGCCTGATCGACATCGACCCGCAGGGCAGCCTTGCCGACTGGTGGAACGAGCGCCAGGCCGACATGCCGGCATTCGCCCAGACCACGGTCGCGCGGCTCGCCTCGGACCTCGAAGTGCTTCGCCAGCAGGGCTTCCGGCTTGCCGTCATCGATACGCCGCCGGCGATCACCATGGCCATTCAGAGCGTCATCGCCGTCGCCGAGCTGATCGTCATTCCGACCCGGCCCAGCCCGCACGATTTGCGCGCCGTCGGCGCCACCGTCGATTTGTGCGACCGCGCCGGCAAGCCTCTGATCTTCGTCGTCAACGCGGCGACGCCAAAGGCCAAGATCACCTACGAAGCCGCGGTCGCTTTGTCGCAGCACGGCACCGTCGCCCCCGTCACCCTGCACCACCGCACCGACTTCGCGGCCTCGATGATCGACGGCCGCACGGTGATGGAGGTCGACGCCAATGGCCGCTCGGCCAAGGAAGTGATCGAGCTTTGGGAGTATATCTCCGACCGGCTCGAGAAGAATTTCCGCCGCACGGTCTTCGCTGCGCCCGGCGCGGCGCCGGGGATCGCTGCGGCCAGTCCGCGACCCGTTGGCGGCTTCGGCCGCCGCGTGGTCGGCCAGTAAGGGGGCGCTGAGGTGAAAAGCGAACCCAGGGCTTTCGCATCGCTCTCCTCCGGCCTGCTGGCCCGCAAGGGTGCCGCGCGCCCGGCGATGCGGCCGCAAGGCTTCGGCCAGGCCGGGGCCGGCCTCGAGGATCTCGGCTGGAACGACATGGGCTTCGAGCCGCCCAAGCCGGCGCTGGCGCCGGCCCGGGATGCCGACCATGACGCTTTCGGCGAAGCGGTCGACGAAGCGCCGCGCGCGTCCTTCGCGGGCCTCACGCCCATCCACTCGCCGGTCCACAGCCAGCAGGCCGAGATCGTCGACCGCCTTGGTTCCGCCAGCGCGGATGAGGAGGAGGCCGACGAGACCGCCGAGCTGTGCGAGCCGGAGGCCATCGAGCTTGCCGCGGTTCCAGCGCCTGCGCCTGCCGCAGCGCCGGCCGCCAGGCCCGCTCCCGCCTCGCGCCGCGCGACCCGGTCGCGCGCCGAGCCCGGCAGCAAGGCCAAGGCGGCGTTCACGCTCCGCCTCAACCCCGAGCGTCACCTGAAGCTGCGTCTCGCCTGTGCCGTCAGCGGCCGCTCCGCGCAGCTGCTGGTGACCGACGCGCTCGACGCTTTGCTCGACTCCATGCCGGAACTCGACGCCATGGCCGCAAAGGCCAATCGCAAAGGATAAGGTGATGAAAGAGCTGCGCTTCGGCTCCGCACTGTCGGCGATCGCGCTGGCCTCAATGCTCACTGGCTGCGCGACCTCGTCGCCGGGGCCGCGCAGCGCCTCGATCTTTGGCAAGAAGGTCGACACGTCGAACATCGGCCTGGCCACCAAGGCGCTGATCGCGCTCAATGCCAATGACATCACGACGGCCATCGACCTGGCGGAGCGGGCGGTGGCGAACAGCCCCAGCGACGCCGGCTTCCGCTCCTTGCTCGGCAATGCCTATTTCGCCGCGGGCCGCTTCGCCTCCGCCGACGCGGCGTTCCGCGATTCCCTTACCTTGCACTCGAACCAGCCCTCCGTGGTGCTGAAGCTCGCGCTGGTCGAGGCCGCGCAGGGCCGCAAAAGCGAGGCCGCAGCCTTGCTCCACGCCGCTCGTGACCTGCTCGACGTGTCCGACTTCGGCCTTGCGCTCGCCCTTGCCGGCCAGCCTCAGCAGGCCGTCGCGGCGCTGGAGCCGGCGGCGCACCAGGCCGGCGCCGACGCTCGCCTCCGCCAGAACCTCGCGCTGGCCCACGCGCTTTCCGGCGACTGGACGGCGGCGCGCACGATCGCCGCCCAGGACCTGCCGGCCGACCTGGTCGAGGCCCGGGTGCGCGACTGGATGAGCCTGGCCAACCCGGCTCGCGCCTCCGACCAGGTGGCAGCGTTCACCGGCATCGTTCCGGCCGCGAACGATCCCGGCCAACCCGTGCGCCTCGCGCTGCGGCGCACCGAGACCCGCCATGCCGAGGTCGCGCCGGTGGCTCAGCCTCCAGTGCCGCCCATTGTTGCCGTCCCAGCGCCACTGCCCATGGTCGCGGCGCCGCCGCCCGCGGTGCAAGTGGCCGCGGCGCAAGTGGCCGCGGCTCAACCCGCCTCCGAGCCTTATTATGTCGCGGCTGCTGCGCCGGCCGAGCTCGCGCCCCCGCCGGCGCCCGAGCCCGCCCCGGCCTTTGTCGCGCCGCAGCCCCAGCCGGCAAAGGTGGCCAAGCCCGCCGCGCCCGCACCGGCGCCGGTCGCCAAGGCCGCGCAGCGCGTCGCCAGGCTGGTCGCCCAACCCGCCGCTCTGCCGGTCCGCAGCGGCAACTCGGCCGCGGTCGTCCAGCTCGGCGCCTATGGCTCGCCGCAGCGTGTCGCCGCGGCCTGGGCCGAAGCTTCGCGCCGTCACGCTTTGCTGCGCGGCTATGCGCCGATGAGCGCGGCCTTCAGCGGCCCCGGCGGTACGGTCTACCGCCTGTCGGTACGCGGCTTCGGCAGCGCCCAGGAAGCCGCATCATTGTGCACGTCGCTGCGCCGCGCCGGCGGCAGCTGCTTCGTTCGCGCGGTGGCCGGCGACGCGCCGGTCCAGATCGCGGCGCGCTAAGGCGCTCCGACGACCAGCTCCAGGCAAGCCATCCGGACCGCCACGCCCATTTCGACCTGAAGCGTGATCAGCGACCGCTGAGGGTCGTCGGCGACGGCATCCTCGATCTCCACTCCGCGGTTCATCGGCCCCGGGTGCATCACCACCGCAGCAGGCGCGGCGCGATTGAGCCGCTCGGCGGTCAGGCCGTATCGCGTCAGATACTCGCCGGGGGCATCGCCGAGGTCCTCCTGGAGCCGCTCGCGCTGGACCCGCAGCATCATCACCACGTCAGCGCCCTCGATCGCCTCGTCGATGTCGCCACTGCCGGGCACCGCGTCCGGAAGCAGCGCCGGCGGGCCGGCGAGCCGAACCTCGGCGCCCAGCCTCGGCAGCAGCTTGGCGTTGGAGCGCGCGACCCGGCTATGTTTGATGTCGCCGCAGATCGCCACCTTGAGCCCCGCGATCCGCCCGAACCGGCTGCGCAGGGTGAGCGCATCGAGCAGGGCCTGGGTCGGGTGCTCGTTGGTTCCGTCGCCCGCGTTGATCACCGGGCAGTCGATGATCGCCGCCATCCGTTCCGGAGCACCGGTCTCGCGGTGCCGGACGATCAGGCAGTCGGGTCGCATCGCGTCGAGCGTCCGCCCCGTGTCCTCGAGCACCTCGCCCTTCTTCACCGACGAATGCTCCACCGACAAAGCGATGATGGACCCGCCGAGGCGGTAGGTGGCGGTCGCAAAGGACATCGCCGTCCGGGTCGAGTTCTCGTAGAACAGGTTGAAGACGATCCGGCCGTTCAGCGGCGAGCCGGTGGCT
Organism: Sphingomicrobium sp.; assembly: GCA_035540875.1. Taxonomy (GTDB): domain Bacteria; phylum Pseudomonadota; class Alphaproteobacteria; order Sphingomonadales; family Sphingomonadaceae; genus Sphingomicrobium. Next base: position 7,645 of record DATLFV010000111.1, read on the forward strand.
GCGCGAGAACGATTGATGCGCGCCCAGCGCTCGCCCGAATCGAGGATCGCCGCGATCTGGCCGTCGCTGAGCGAGTCGATCGAAAGCAGGTCCACGGGCGACGCGTTATTCCGGAGCGGCGATATTGGCCAGCGCGTCGATCGCGCCCTGGAGGATGTGCGCGGCCGCAAGCGAGTCGACCTTCTCGGCGCGGCGCGCGCGGCTGACGTCGGCGGCGATCATCGCCCGCTCGACCGCCTGGGTCGACCAGCGCTCGTCCCACAGCAGCAGCGGCAGGCCGAGCGGCGCGAGGTTGCGGGCAAAGGCCCGGACCGACTGGGTGCGCGGGCTGTCGCTGCCGTCCATGTTGAGCGGCAGGCCGACGACGAGCCCGGCAATCCCCTCGCGGCCGACGAAGCCGCGCAGCGCCTCGAGGTCGTGGGTGAACTTGGTGCGGCGGATGGTCTCGGCGGGTCCGGCAAAGCTCCAGCCGGCGTCGCAGGTGGCAAGGCCGACGGTGCGGGTGCCGACGTCGAGTCCCGCGAGCTTGCCGCCCCGCGGGAGAGCGGCTGCGAATTCCGCGCTCGACGACGTGATCAGCGCCACGCCGCCGCCCGCCGCACCGCGTCGTTGCGGATCGCCGCCCAGAACAGGGCAAAATCATAGACGTGGTAATTGTTGCCCGGCAGCACGTAGGGCCCCATCGCCGGGACCCGGCCGTTGAGGATCAGCAGCCCTTTTTCGCAGTCGGCGCCGACCCGCGTCGGGATCAGCGTGGCGGCGCGCATGTCGGCGCTTGGCACCAGGGTGCCGGGATTGGCGGCAGGGGGCGCGGTCCCGTCCTCGGTTCCGGTCAGCGGGTTGACGCACAAAATGTCTTCCCGCCGCCGCTCTCCGCCCGAGAGACCGGCCGAGCCCTGGTAGCTGTCAACCACGAGATCGGGGTTGGCAGGCTCGGCGAAGCTCAGCCAGGACAACAGGCAGCCGGACTGGTCCGGAGCGCGGCAGGGGGGGAGGCCAAGCGCCGGAACGTCGGCGGTCCGGCTGAGTGGCCAGCCGACCACGTAGGCGGCGGCGATCCGGCGCTGCAGCGGCGTGCCCGCGACCTTTTCGCGCAGCAGGCGCATCAGGTGGAGCGCGCCCTGGCTGTGGCCGGCGAGGATCAAGGGGCGATCGCGCGGCGCTTCGTTCAGGAAGGTGTCGAAGGCGGCGGCAACGTCACGATAAGCAAGGTCGAGCGCGGCGCCGGCATCTTCGCTCTTGAGCAGGAAGGCGCCGAACGCCGCCTGGCGGTAGCGCGGCGCCCAGACCGGACCCGCGCCTGCCAGTGCGCTCGCCTGGCTCTGCACGAACAGGCCGGCGCGCCAGTCGCTGTCGCGGTGGCCCGCAAGCGGTGCGTTCCAGCGGTCGCGCAGCAGGTAGGTCGTCGGATGGACGTAGAAGACCGAGGCCTGTTCGGCCTCCGGAACCGTCGCCTGCTCATATTCTTCAGGCAGCCAGCGCGACGGATCGCTGGCGAAACTCGGACGGGCGATCCAGGAGCCGTCCTGCGAGAAGTCCGGGCCGCTGTCCGGCGGCGGCGGCGCGAACCGGCCCTGCGGCGTCGCCTGGCTGATCAGGACCCTCTGCCCGTACTGGAAGACGGCGAAGGCCCCGGCGACGACGAGCAAAGTCAGGATGAAGACGAGGATGAGGAAGCGGCGGGCGCACATTGGCGGAGCGCGTTAGGGGCGGGCGGAGCGGCGGGCAAGCCTCGGCGCTTCTCCTGTCACGCCTTGCCAGACTGAGCGGGCGTGGCCTCGATCAGCTTGATCGAGCCGGTGACGTAGCGCGAGTTGCGAACCGCCAACCCGGCCTTGGACAGCTCCAGCTCGACGTCCCCGTCGAGGCTGGCGCCGAACGCCCATTTGACCCAGGGTTGCCAAGCCCGCGCCAGCGCTCGCCTGAAGGGTGAGCGGGCAGCCGCATATTCCAGCAGCCTGATCCGTGCCGTCGGCTTCACCACCCGCCCAAGCTCTCGCAGGGCCGCCAGGCGGGCTTCCGCGGGCATGGTGCAGAACACAAAGGAAGCGACGGCTGCGTCGAAGAAATCGTCTTGGAAAGCGAGCCTGGTGAGGTCCATCGGCATCAGGCGCACCGAAGCGGCGGATTTGCTGGTCCGGCGGGCAGCGCGGGCGAGCATGGCCGGGCTGAGATCGACGCCGAACACTTCCGCTTTGGCCGGATAGAATGGAATGTTGCGGCCGGTGCCCACTCCGGCATCGAGGATCCGCCCATTCAATTCGGCGAACAGCAACGGCCGTAGCGACCGATAGCGCACCTGTTCGAACGGCAGGTCGAGGAAATCGTAGAAGGGGGCAATCCGCTCGTAGGTGCGAAGGGGATTGTCGTTGTTGCCGGGCATGAAGGCCCACTCCCACAACAGCGGCCCATTCGGGAAGGGGCCTTAGGCGGACATTCGCTTGCCGCTCCAGGGCCTCGCCGCTATCGGCCCCGCCATGTCCGTCGATACCCAGCAGGTCCGCCACATCGCGCGCCTCGCCCGCCTCGCGATGAGCGAGGAGGAGATTGCCGCCCTCGTGCCCGAGCTCAACAACATCCTCGGCTGGGTCGAGCAATTGGCCGAGGTCGACACCGAAGGCGTCGAGCCGCTGGCGACGGTGATCGACCAGAAGCTGCGGCTGCGCGAGGACGAGGTCAGCGACGGCGACTGCCGCGAGGCGATCCTCGCCAATGCCCCCGACGCGCAGCACGGCTTCTTCGCCGTGCCCAAGGTGATCGAATAGTGGGCGAGCTGACGAACCTGACGATCGCTCGACTGCGCGACGGCTTCGGCCGCGGCGACTTTTCGGCGCGCGAGATTGCCGAGCAGTTCAATGCCGCGGTGGCGTCGGCGCGGGCGCTGAACGCCTTCACGGTGGAGACGCCGGAGGACGCGCTCGCCGCCGCCGCCGCCGCCGACGAGGCCCGTCGGTCCGGGGAGCCGGGGGCGCTCGCCGGCATCCCGCTCGGCATCAAGGACCTGTTCGCCACGCAGGGCGTCGACACCACCTCGGGAAGCCGGATCCTCTCGGGCTTCAAGCCCCCCTATGAGAGCACCGTAAGCGCCAACCTCCGGCGCGCTGGCGCCGGAATGCTCGGCAAATTGAACATGGACGAGTTCGCGATGGGCTCGTCGAACGAGACCAGCGCCTATGGCCCGGTGATCAGCCCCTGGAAGCGCAGCGACGGCGGCAATTCCGCGCTGACGCCGGGCGGCAGCTCGGAATTGCCGCCGTCGCTGCGCTTCCAGGGGCTGATCACCGGGCCATAGGCGCTGGTCTCGTTCGA
>DATLFV010000112.1:0-10354 GCA_035540875.1 Sphingomicrobium sp.
CTCAAGACCCTTGCCGCGGCCGCCGGCGACCCGCGGGCCTCGCCGGGCGTGCGCGCGCTCGCAGCGATGCTCACCGACGCCGGCGGCGTGCTGCCGCGGCGCGCGATGCTGGCGCCGATCGCCGCGCTCGAGCAGGACGACCGCCGAACCCTGCACCGGCTGCGTGTGCGGCTCGGCCCCCTCGACATCTTCGTCGCGCCCCTGCTCAAGCCGGCCGCGCAGCAGTGGCGGGCCGGGCTCGCGGCGGTGCGCGCCGGCTTGCCGATGCCGCGCCTGCCGGGCGCCGGGGCAGCGATGCTCGGTGCCGAGGCCGACCCGCGCGGCGCCGCTTTTGCCTATCGCCGGCTGGGCCGCGGCTGGATCCGCATCGACCTTGCCGACCGCCTCGCCAGCCATGCCCACAAGGTGCGTTCGGCCGGCGGCAGCGATCCCGTCGACGCGGCGTTCGCGACTTCGGTCGGCCTGGACGAGGAGGCGGTCGCCGCGCTGATGAGCGAGATCGGCTTCGCGCGGGCCGGCGAGGCATGGAAGTGGCGCGGCCGCCGGCACCGGCGCGAGGCGGCCGGCGCGCGCCCCGGCAACGCCTTCGCCGCGCTCGCCGAGCTCAAGCGCTGAGCCTTGCGCATCGACCGCTACCTCCACTGCATCCGGCTGGTGAAGAGCCGCACGCTCGCGCAAGGGGTGATCGACACCGGCCACGTGCGCATCGACGGCCGGCGCGTCGAGAAGGTCAGCGAGAGCGTGCGCGTCGGCAGCACCATCGCCTTGCCGCTCAACGACCGCGTGCGGGTGCTGCGCGTGCTCGCCCTGCCCGTGCGGCGCGGTCCCGCCAGCGAGGCGCGCCTCTGCTATGAGGAGCTGGGCGTTGACGAGGCCAAGCGGCCGACCTAGCGGGTTGCGCCAAGAGGGAGCGCCACTGCCATGACCTACGTCGTCACCGACGCCTGCATTCGCTGCAAATATATGGACTGCGTCGAGGTGTGCCCGGTCGATTGCTTCTACGAGGGCGAGAACATGCTCGTCATCAACCCCAACGAATGCATCGACTGCGGCGTGTGCGAGCCCGAGTGCCCGGCCGAGGCGATCCTCCCCGACACCGAGAGCGGGCTGGAGAAGTGGCTGGAGGTCAACTCGACCTTCTCGGCGCAGTGGCCGAACATCACGCGCAAGAAGGACAGCCCCGCCGACGCCGACGAGCACAAGGGCGAGCAGGGCAAGTATGACAAATATTTTTCGCCGGAGCCGGGCGAGGGCGACTGAGCCTCGCTATCCCGTTCAGCGCCCGAGAGGCCTGTAGCGAAAGATCAGCGGCGGACGGTGAACGTGTAGCTCAGGCCCGCGCCGGCCGACATCTGGTTGCGCGATCCAAGCTGCCGGACGATCGGCGAGCGCGCCGCGTCGCCCACCAGCCGCTCGTAGCGGGCGAAGCCGAACAGGCCGAAGCGCGGGTTGAACTGGTACGACAGTCCGCTGGTGAGCGCGGCGGCATGGATGCCGCCGCCTGGACGGTAGAGCGGCAGCCGCGATGCTGCGGCCGCGGCCGGGTCGACGCCGAAAAAGGCGCGCTGGTAGCGGCCGTCCGAAAACAGCAGCCGCGGACCGACCGACAGCACGTAGCGGTCCGCGTCGCGCACGATGTAATCGCCGCCCACCGACCCGACGACCCCGCCGTGGCCGCCGATACCCTTGCGCAGCTCGCTCCGGAGGCGGAAATTCTCGGTCGGCAGGAACTCGGCGAACGCCCCCGCCTCGAACGTTGCGGGGACCTTGCCGACCGGCGCACCGACGTCCGATTCCTTGCGGCTGCTCTCGAGATTGGCGGCAGGACCTGCCGCGAATCCCTTGCCGGAAACGAGCGCGATGGCGAAGCTGTCGTCGGGCGCCTCGAAGCGGAACGGGTCCGCACCGCGGGCGATGTCGACGTCGACGAGCGGCGCCACCTCGCGGTCGTCGGCGCCCTTGAACTGCGGGCGCAGCTGCGCGCCGAGGCCGACGCGCACGCGATAGTCGTCGCTGTCCTGCGCCCGCGCGGGGCTGGCGAGCAGGACGGCGGCGCAAGCAAGCAGCAGGAGCTTCATAACCCCGCCGGAACGGTTGTTGGCGGCGTTGGTTGCAGCCATCCACTCGGATGCCTGTGCCGCTAGACGCTTCTGCTGCCGCTTCCGCCGCAGATACATCATTGCTTTAGTTAAAGACGGATAAAATTTTATGCGTTAATGCCCGCGCCGACCGGCTGCCACCAGGGTGACCCGCAGGGCAGGGCCGTCGTGCTGGAAGGTGGGCAGGCTATTCACCATGCAGACTGTCGACCTGGCCCGACCGCGTGCCCCTTTCCTCCTCCTCCTCCTCGCGCTCCTCCTCGTCACCTTGTGCTGGCCCGCGTTCGTCAACGGCCACCCCTTCGTCTTCCCCGACACGCTCAATTATTTGCGGGGCGTCAACCGCATGGCGCAGCAGGTCACCGGCTACGCCAGCGAGTGGCTCTCCTATCCGGTCAGCGATCCGTCGGTCCCCAACGGCGAGCGCATCATCATGCTCGGCCGCTCGCCCGCCTACGGAGCACTGCTCTTCGTCGCGCAATTCCTCACCCGGAGCTTCTGGCCGGCCGTCCTCGTCCAGGCCGGGCTGACCGCTGCCTGCATCATGCTCACCCTGTCGCGCCTCGGGGGCAGCAATGGCGCCGGGCCAGGCGCTCCGTTCCTCGCCGGTCGCGCCTTGCTGCTCGCGCTGGTCACGCCGGTCGCCTTCTTTGCATCTTTCCTGATGCCGGACATCTTCGCCCCTTTGGCGGTGCTTGCCACCATTCACCTGGCGCTTCTCTGGCCCGTGCTGCGGCGCTGGGAACGCCTGTTCTGGACGGCGGTGCTGGCGGCGGGACTGCTCGTGCACAGCGCCAACCTGCTGATCATCGGCGGCCTGCTGGCGCTGTGCATCGCGTTGCGCCTGGTCGGCCTCTCCTTGTCGGCGCGCGGGCTTGCCGTGGCGGTCGCGGTCCTCGCCGGCGGCGTCGGCTATGAACTCGCATTTCCCAAGGCGGTGCAGGCGGCCACCGCAACCGCGCCGATTCGCCCGCCGTTCGTCACCGCCCGGATCGTCGCCGACGGCCCCGGCTACGCCTTTCTCCGCGACTCCTGCCCGGGCAGCGGCTTCCTGCTGTGCCGCTATGTCGACCGGCTCCCGCTCGAAAGCGACGCCTTCCTGTGGGGCATGTCGCCCGAGCCCGGCGTCTTTTCCGTGATCGGCGCCAGGGAACGCCGCGTCCTGGCATCGGAGCAGGGCCGTTTCGTGCTTGCGGTCCTCGCCGACCGGCCGCTCGACCTCGCCGCCTCCTCCCTGCGCTCGGCCGGCCGGCAGCTCGGCATGCTGCGCCTCGGCGAGTTCAACTATCCGGCCGACGAGGAACGCGCCATCCTGCCGCAGCTCGTGCCCCGCGAACGCGCGCACTATCGCGCCAGCAGGGCTTTCGCCGGCACCATGCCGACCAGCCTCCCCGAGGCGCTCACTTTGGTCTCGCTGGTCGCCGCGGCCGGCTGGATCCTCTTCTATCTGGCGGCCGTGCGGCCCCGCGACCCGCAGCGGCGTTCGAGGATCCTCTTCCTCGCCCTCGTCGCAGCCGCCTTGCTTATCAACGCCGCGGTTTGCGGCGCATTGTCGACCCCGCATGATCGCTATCAGGCACGCATGATCTGGCTGCTGCCGCTGGCGGCTTTGTGCCTGCCCGGCCGCCGCGCTCTGCGACGGCAGCCAGCAGGACCGGCAAGGGAATCAACGCCCCGCGGGTGAGCGCATGGTGACGGCAGGCGGCCTGGGCCGTGGACCCGTGAGATGAAGGGTTCTAGATAGCGTCATGGCCGCCGGCGATGACATTCATCCTTCGCTCCACAAGCCGCTGCCGCTCTTCGAAACCGTGCTCGATGCCGTGGTCGCGATGCGACCGGACGGCACCATCGCGGAATGGAACCATGTTGCCGAACGCACCTTCGGCTGGACCCGTGCCGAGGCCGTCGGTCGATTGATGGCGGAACTGATCGTCCCCCCCAGGCATCGGGCGGCCCACATTGCGGGTATCGAACGCTACAACCGGACGGGCGTGGCTTCGGTCCTCAACCAGCGGCTGGAGATCACCGCCTTCGACCGCAACGCACGCGAGTTCCCGGTCGAGCTGTCGATCACCTTGGCCGATGCGGACGGCGAGCGGCTGTTCATCGGCTTCCTTCGCGACATCAGCGAGCGCAAGGAGTCCGAGGAACTGCTGATCCGCCGCGCCCGCGAAGCGGAGCTGCTGTTTCAGATTTCCCAATTCGCCGCGGAAAGCGAATCGGTGGAGTCGGTCCTTGAGCGGACTTTGGAGGCCATTTGCGAGCTCACCGGCTGGCCGGTGGGCCACGCGCTGATTGCCTCTCCTGCGGATCCCGCCGAGCTGATCTCTTCGGACGTGTGGGTCGGACAGCGCGACGAGAAGTTCGAGAAGCTGCGGGAGGCAACCCGCTCAATTCGCTTCACGCCCGGGGTCGGGCTTCCCGGATTGATCCTCCAGAGCGGGGAGCCGACATGGGTGTCGGATACGCAGACCGAGGCGGCTTTCGTCCGCAAGGGTCTAGGCTTTGGCGCTGCCTTCGGATTCCCGCTCAAGAGCTCGGGACGGATTCTGGCGGTTTTGGAGTTCTTCACGCTGGCGGAAACACCCCCCGACGCCCAGCTGCTCCTCACGGTGCGGACATTGGGCGAGCAGGTCGGACGCGTCGCCGAACGGCGCTGGGCGGAGGTTGCCCGCGCAAAAGCCGAGGCCCAGGCCAGCTCGATCGAAGCCGGCTACCGGCGGATCTTCGAGCAGACCAGTGACCTGGTCTTCACCGCCGATCTCGATCAAGTGATCACCGACTGCAATCCGGCTGCCGCAGCTGCTCTCGGGCTGCCGCGCCCGGCCGTGCTTGGACGAAGCATCGCCGAGTTCGTTTCCAGCGAGGATCTGGAACTGACCCGGGAGATGCTCCGGCGGAAAGTCGTTCAGGGCGGAACTACCCGCTACGAGCTTCGCGTGCGCAACGCGCGGGGCCAACAGCTCTTCTGGGACATGAATTCCGGCCTCACCTATGGCGAGGATCATCAGCCGCTCGGGCTGCACGTGCTGGCGCGCGACATCACCGCGCGCAAGCGGTGGGAGCATCATCAGCGACTGCTTGTCGCCGAGCTCAACCACCGGGTGAAGAACACCTTGTCCATCGTCCAGAGCCTCGCCCATCAGAGCTTCACGCCCGGCAGTCCGCCCCTGGATGCGATCGCCGCCTACGAGGGGCGGCTCACCGCTCTTGCAGCCGCGCATAATCTGCTCACACGCGCGAATTGGGAAGCCGCCTCGCTGGAGGAGGTCGTCCGGGCCGCCGTCTCGCCATTCTGCCCGGCCCGGCGGTGCGCTGTGGAAGGGCCGCCGGTGCGCATCCCGCCTCAGGCGGCGGTTAGCCTGGCATTGGCCATGCACGAGCTCGCGACGAACGCCGCGAAATACGGAGCATTGTCGAACGCGGATGGCCGGATCGAGGTTCACTGGGAAAGCGACGCGCGCGATCTTCGGCTCACGTGGAGGGAGCGCGGCGGTCCCTGCGTCGAACAGCCGACCCAAAGCGGCTTCGGGACCCGGCTGATCAAGCGGGTGCTGGCAGCCGATTTTCAGGCTTCGGTCGAGTTCGAGTTCAGGCGCGACGGCATGGTATGCCAGGTACAAGGCGCCGTCCCCGGGCTGCAGAGCGCGTAGCTGCACGCAACGGCCGGCTCGTGCCTGCTTGCAGCGCGCTCAGCCCAGCCGCCGCAGCAGCGCCTCGACGATCAAATCGGCCGCCTGCTCGGCGCTCGTCGCGGTGGTGTCGATGCGGATCTCCGGCTGCTCGGGCGCCTCGTAGGGGCTGTCGATGCCGGTGAAATTCTTGAGCTCGCCGGCGCGCGCCTTGGCATACAGGCCCTTGGGGTCGCGCCGCTCCGCCTCGGCGATCGGCGTGTCGACGAAGATCTCGATGAACTCGCCTTCGGGCAGCATCCCCCGCACCATCTCGCGCTCGGCCCGGAACGGCGAGATGAAGGCGGTCAGCACGATCAGGCCGGCATCGGCCATCAGCCGTGACACCTCGCCGATGCGGCGGATATTCTCGATGCGATCAGCCGGCGTGAAGCCCAGGTCCTTGTTGAGCCCGTGGCGGACATTGTCGCCGTCGAGCAGGAAGGTGTGCCGCCCGCGCGCCACCAGTTTCTTCTCGACCAGGTTGGCGATCGTCGACTTGCCTGCGCCCGACAGGCCAGTGAACCACAGCACCGCCGGCTTCTGGCCCTTGATCCGGGCATGGGTCTCGCGGCTGACGTCGAGATGCTGCCAGTGGATGTTGTGGGCGCGGCGCAGCGCGAAGTGAAGCATCCCGGCGGCCAGCGTGGCGTTGCTGATCTTGTCGATCAGGATGAAGCCGCCGAGCACGCGATTGGGGCTGCCGCCTTCGTCCGCATAGGGCTCGAAGACGATCGCGCGGTCGGTGGTAATTTCGGCGACCCCGACCGCGTTCAGGCCGAGCGTCGGCGCGGCGAGATGCTCGAGGCTGTTGACGTTGATCTCATATTTGGGCGGCTGGACGGTGGCAGTCACCGTCTGCGTGCCGAGCTTCAGCCAATAGCCGCGCCCCGGCAGCAGCGCGTCCTCGGACATCCACACGATGGTGGCCTCGAACTGGTCGGCGACCTCGGGCGGGCTCGCGGCCGCGGCGATCACGTCGCCGCGCGAGCAGTCGACCTCGTCCTCCAGGGCCACCGTCACCGACTGGCCGGCGATCGCGTCCTCAAGGTCGCCATCGGCCGTGACGATGCGCGCAATCCGCGTCTGCGCGCCCGAGGGCAGGATCCGCACCTCCGCGCCCGGCGCCATCGCGCCGCTGGCGATCTGGCCGGCAAAACCGCGGAAATGTTGGTTGGGGCGGTTCACCCATTGCACCGGCATGCGCAGCGGCTTGGCGGCGTCGGCCGATGCGTCGAGCGGCACCGAGTCGAGATGCTCGAGCAGGCTCGGGCCCGCGTACCAGGGCATGGCGTCGCTGCCGCCCATGACATTGTCGCCGGCCAGGCCCGACACCGGAATGGCGACCACGTCCGCGATGCCGACGCGCGCGGCGAAGCCGCGGAAATCCGCGCAGATCGCGTCGAACGCTTCGCGGTCATAGTCCACGAGGTCCATCTTGTTCACCGCCAGCACGAAACGGCGGATGCCGATCAGCTGCGCCAGGAAGGCATGGCGGCGGGTCTGCGTGAGGACGCCCTTGCGCGCGTCGACCAGCAGCACCGCCAAATCCGCGCTCGACGCGCCGGTCACCATGTTGCGCGTATATTGCTCGTGCCCCGGCGTGTCGGCGACGATGAACTTGCGCCTGGCCGACGAGAAGAAGCGGTAGGCGACGTCGATGGTGATGCCCTGCTCGCGCTCGGCCGAGAGGCCGTCGACCAGAAGCGCGAAGTCGATGGCGTCGCCCTGCGTGCCGACGCGCCGGCTGTCGCTCTCGAGGCTCGCGAGCTGGTCCTCGAACACCTGCTTGCTGTCGTAGAGCAGACGCCCGATCAGGGTCGACTTGCCGTCGTCGACGCTGCCGCAGGTGATGAAGCGCAGCAGCTCCTTGCGCTCGTGCTGGGCAAGCCAGCCGCCGATGTCGCTCTGGATGAGCTCGCGGTCCTGCGCCTGCGTGAGGGTCACGCGCCCCTCTCCGTCACCCCAGCGAAAGCTGGGGTCTCGGCGAGCAAAAATGCCAGCGTTCGGCCGGTCTCGCCGAGATCCCAGCCTTCGCTGGGATGACATGAGTGCTGCGCCCTCATGTCAAAAATAGCCCTCCTGCTTCTTCTTCTCCATGCTGGCGCTGCCCGCGTCCTTGTCGATCGCCCGCCCCTGCCGCTCCGACGTGGTGGTCAGCAGCATCTCGGCGACGATCTCTTCCACAGTGGCCGCCTTGCTCTCGACTGCGCCCGACAGCGGATAGCAGCCCAGCGTCCGAAACCGGACCGAGCGCGGCTGCGGCGCCTCACCGTCCAGCCGCATGCGCTCGTCGTCGACCATCAGGATCAGCCCGTCCCGCTCCACCGTGGGCCGCTCGGCCGCAAAGTAGAGCGGCACGATCTCGATCTTCTCGCGCAAGATGTATTGCCACACGTCGAGCTCGGTCCAGTTGGACAAGGGGAACACGCGGATGCTCTCCCCCTTGTTCTTCCGGACGTTGTACAGCGCCCACAGCTCGGGCCGCTGGCGCTTGGGGTCCCAGCGATGGTTGGCGCTTCGGAAGCTGAAGATGCGCTCCTTGGCGCGGCTCTTCTCCTCGTCGCGCCGGGCGCCGCCGAACGCGGCATCGAACCCGTGCTGGTCGAGCGCCTGCTTGAGGCCTTCCGTTTTCCACATGTCGGTGTGCAGCGGGCCGTGGTCGAACGGGTTGATGCCCTGCGCCTTGGCTTCCTGATTGACGTGGACGATGAGCTCGATGCCCGGCTCGGCCGCGACCTTGTCGCGCAGGGCATACATCTCCCTGAACTTCCAGGTCGTGTCGACATGCAGCAACGGGAAGGGCAGCGGGGCCGGGAAAAACGCCTTTTTGGCAAGGTGCAGCATCACCGCCGAATCCTTGCCAATCGAATAGAGCATCACCGGCCTTGCCGCCTCGGCGACGGTCTCGCGCAGGATATGGATGCTCTCGGCCTGGAGCCGGTCGAGATGCGTCAGCGCGGGCAAGGCCATGCGTCCCTCATTGATTGCCGGTCTAGTCGAAGCGCGCGGCCGCTCAAAGGCCGGCCGGCGGTTCGCCTACAGCCGCTCGGCGGCGGTGGCGCGGATCAGCACTTCGTCCTGCTGGAGTTCGCGTTCGAGGCGGGCGCGAAGCTCGCTCCACCAGCCCCGCTCGAGCCTCTCGGCCATGAGTTCGAAGATCACGATCCTGTCACGTTCGACTTGGCCCTCCTCATCCTCCCACAGCCCCTCGGCGGGTGCACGGGTGAAAGCCGTCAGCCCGCCGAACCTGTCGACCAGCTCGCGCCGCAGCGCGGCAAAGGTCTCGCGCGGCTGCGGGGAGCCGTCGTTGCGCTGCAGCGGGAGGAAAATCTCGACGATGTGCATGGACGGCGCAACGCGCGCACTGGCGCCAGGGTCCGCACGCGCCTAGACCGGCCGTCCCCGGGGAGCCCTAAAGGCTGAGAGTCGGCGCGCAGTGCGCCGAGACCCGCTGAACCTGATCCGGCTGACACCGGCGTAGGGAGGAGACAAGAAATGGGCGACGCCCCCGCACGCACCGAACTCAAGGTCACCACCGGCCCGATTCGTGGATCGCGAAAGGTCCGCATCAACGGCGTCGCCATGCGCCAGGTGATGCTCGAGCCCTCGTCCGGCGAGCCGCCCGTCACCCTCTACGACACCAGCGGCCCCTATACCGATCCGCAGGCCCGCATCGACATCATGGCCGGCCTCCCCGAGCTGCGCCGCGACTGGATCCGCGCCCGCGGCGACGTCGAGGAGGTCCCGCAGCGCGAGGTCCGCCCAGAAGACAATGGCCAACTGGGACCCGACCGCTCGGGCGGCGTCCAGCCCTTCCCCAATGTCCGCAAGCGCGTGCTGCGCGCCCGCCCGGGCGCCAACGTCACCCAGATGCACTACGCCAGGCGCGGCATCATCACGCCCGAGATGGAATATGTCGCGCATCGCGAGAACCTCGGGCGGCAAGCCGCGCTGAACCAGCCGCGGGACGGCGAGGACTTCGGCGCTTCCATCCCCGACTTCGTCACCCCCGAGTTTGTTCGGGATGAAGTGGCAAGAGGCCGCGCCATCATCCCCGCGAACATCAACCATCCCGAGACCGAGCCGATGGCGATCGGCCGCAACTTCCTGGTCAAGATCAACGCCAACATCGGCAACAGCGCGGTGGCCTCCGACGTCGCCGCCGAGGTTGACAAGATGGTGTGGGCGATCCGCTGGGGCGCCGACACGGTGATGGACCTCAGCACCGGGCGCAACATTCACGACACGCGCGAGTGGATCATCCGCAACTCGCCCGTGCCGATCGGCACCGTGCCCATCTACCAGGCGCTCGAAAAGGTCGGCGGCATCGCCGAGGACCTCAATTGGGACATCTACCGCGATACGCTCATCGAGCAGGCCGAGCAGGGGGTCGACTATTTCACCATCCACGCCGGCGTCCGCCTGCCCTACGTGCCACTGACGGCCAAGCGCGTCACCGGCATTGTCAGCCGCGGCGGCTCGATCATGGCCAAGTGGTGCCTCGCCCACCACCGCGAGTCCTTCCTCTACGAGCGGTTCGACGAGATCTGCGAGATCATGAAGGCCTATGACATCGCCTTC